>JBBPIG010000008.1:109126-272819 GCA_038040445.1 Acidobacteriota bacterium
GGGGTGTGGTGTGTGTTTTTTTCGGGGGGGGGGCGGCGGTGGGGCCCCCCGAGGTTGGCCCCGGCCCGGCGCTCGGTGCCGGCGCGGGGGCGGCCACGGAGGGCCCGCCCCTACATGCTCAGAAAGGTGAGAAGATGAGAAAACTTTGGGCATTCACATTGATCGCAGCGATGACGGCATGCACATCAACGAAGACGACGGAACAGACAATGAACAACTCGGGTGACAACGAGCTCAAAAAGATTCACGACGCATACGTCGTTGAATTTCTGCGGCGCAACCCGACCGTCAACACCTACCTTGGAGGCGCAGGGCTCGATCCCTCGCTGCGTGATGTCGACGGCACATTGCGCGATCACTCTGCGGCGGCGCTTGAAGCTGAAGACCGCTGGCTCGCAGAAACGCAGAAGTCGTTCGAGAGCATCGACCCTAATACTCTTTCGGCAAACCTGCGAATAGACCGCGAAGTTGCGCTAGCTCAGATTCGGTTCCTGCTTCGTCAGCATCAAGCGCGCCGCTATCAGGAGCGCGCGCTTGACACCTACACCGATGAGCCGTTCCGCGCGATCGACTGGCAGTTGCAGGGGATGACTCAGACTGGCGAGAAGACTTATGGCACGGCGGACGAATGGTCGCTTGTTGCCAAACGCGTGAGCGCGATCCCTCGCTTTCTGGGCGTCGCAGAGGAACAGTTGCTGGCTGGAATCAAGTCAAACAACACGCCTGATTTCCGAATGCTCACCCGGAACGGCATAAACACTTCCGAAGCCGACGAGAAGTACTTTGACGCGACGTTGCCGAAGCTTGCCGAAGAAAGAATCGCCGGTACGCAGCGAGAAGAGTTACTGGCCCAAATTCGCAACGCCTCAAAAGAGGCGGCTGGAGCCTATCGAGCGTTGCGGGACTTCGTAGCGAAGACCTTCTTTGACGACGTGGCTACGGCGAAGGTCAAGCCGCAATTCGCCGGCGATCGATTCGCGATGGGTGAAGCCGAGTACGACTGGGCTCTCAAGAACAACTTCCGCATCGATAAGACCGCGGCTCAGCTCTACGAAGAGGCGTGGCCGATCGTCGAAGCGACGCAGAGAGAGATGATCGAACTCGCGCGTGAGATCGGAAAGTCGCACGGTTGGACTCTTCCCGCGGAAGGCTCGGCTGCGGTGCGCGCGATTTTGGATGAGTTGTCGAAGGACTATCCGAAGTCCGATGCCGAGATGGTTTCGTGGTACCGGGATGCCGCGTTTCGCCTGGTTGAATATGCGCGCAAGACCGGAATCTTCGACGTGCCCGCCGACTACAAGCTCGAGGTCGTCGAGACGCCTGCGCCGTTGCGAGCTTCAATCGATGGCGCAGCCTACTATCCTGCTCCTCCGTTTAAGACCACCGGTGTCGGCCGCTTCTACGTGACGCCTACGGACAACGACCTCGCCGCGTTGAAGTCGAACAATCGCTCCGCGCTTGCCGACCTGTCCGCGCACGAAGGCTTTCCGGGCCACGACTGGTATTACAAAGTCATGACTCAGTACAAAGCTCAAATCGGCGCCGTGCGATGGCTCACGCCGGGGGCGGTCGAAGACTCGTCGTCGATGTGGGAAGACTCGATGCCGTCAGAAGGATGGGCGCTTTATTCCGAGGCGTTGATGGCTGAGCCTCAGCCGGGCGCTCCGCAGGGTTTCTACACTCCGGAAGAAAGGCTGTATCAGTTGCAGGGCAAGCTCTACCGCGATCTGCGAGTTCGCGTAGACACGGGCATTCACACCGGCCGGATGAGCTACGACGACGCGGTCGATCTGTTCTCCCAGGTAGTCGATTTTCTTCCGGGCTCGTGCCGCGACGCCACGGCGACCGCGAAGGACGATAAGCGAGCGAGCTGCAAGTCGGCCGAGGGCGCGATCTTTCGCTATTCGAAGTGGCCGACTCAAGCGATCACCTATCGGCTGGGCAAAGACCAGATCTACGCGCTTCGAGAGGAAGCCGCAAAGCTTCTGGGAGATCGTTTCTCGGCCAAGACGTTTCATCTTCTTTTCATCAAGCAGGGAACAATCCCGGCCGGATACTTTCGCGATGAACTGCTGCGCGAGCTTCGTGAGTCGAAGTGAAGAAGGAATGCGTGAAACGTGATGCGTGACCGGATGAGGTCACCGAAGCGCGCATTCATGAGACTCTGTATGGTCACGCATCACGCATCACGCATCACGTTTCACGCATCACGTTTCACGCATCACGGATCACGCATCCTATGGGCATGCATTTCTCTTTCGGTCCGGCGCTTCCCGGCAACAAGCGGCCGACTCTCCAGGCGCGTTTCGCCGCGCTCGGCTACATCGCTCCATTGATCAAGCTCGTTTGGGAGACGCATCGCGGCTACACGATCGCGATGGCATTGCTGCGTCTGATGCGATCCGCCATTCCGGTCGCTACGCTTTGGGTCGCGAAGCTGATAATCGACACGGTGGTTGCTTCGCGTGAATCATCTCCGGATTTCGCGAGGCTTTGGAAACTCGTCGCTTTCGAAATCGTCATCATGACCACCGGCGATGTTCTTGCAAGAATGTCGTCGCTGGTTGAAAGTTTGCTGGGCGACCTGTTCTCAAACCATACAAGCGTGCGATTGATGGAGCATGCTGCCACGCTCGACCTTTCGCACTTCGAAGACCCGGCATTCTACGATCATCTCGAACGCGCGCGGCGGCAGACAACCGGCCGCATTGGGTTGCTGACCCAGCTTCTGACAATCGGGCAAGACGGCCTCACGTTGATATCGCTCGGCGCCGCGCTGATAGTGTACAGCCCCTGGCTTTTGCTGCTGCTTGCTATCGCAGTGCTGCCCAGCTTCTTTGGTGAGACTCACTTCGCTTCACTCGAGTATTCGATGCAGTTTCGCTGGACGCCCGAGCGCAGACAGCTCGACTATCTGCGTTATGTCGCAGCCAGCGACAAGACCGCGAAAGAGGTCCAACTCTTCGGGCTCTCTCACTGGCTGATAGAGCGGTTCCGCGCCCTCTCCGCGCGGTTTTATGACGAGAACAAAAAGCTTTCGATTCGCAAAGCGTACGTCAGCACGGCTCTGTCGTTGATAGGGACGCTTGGCTACTACAGCGCGTACGTAATCATACTGGCGCGTGCGGTGAACGGTGTGATCTCGATCGGCGAGCTGACCTTTATAGCGGGGTCGTTCGCGCGAAGTCGAGGATTGATCCAGGGACTGTTGATGGGCGCGGGCGGAATCTATCAACAGTGTCTCTACCTTAAGGACCTGTTCGATTTCTTTGATATGAAACCGTCGATCGCTTCTCCGCCCGGCGCGCCGCCGGTGCCGCGGCCCATCCGTGAAGGGTTCGTGTTCGAGGACATCGGCTTTCGCTATCCCGGGAGCGACGCGTGGGCGGTGCGGCATGTGAGCTTCACGTTGCGACCTGGTGAGCGCGTCGCGTTCGTGGGCGAAAACGGCGCCGGCAAGACCACGCTTACCAAGCTGCTCGCGCGGTTGTACGATCCAACCGAAGGGCGACTTTTGTTGGACGGGGTCGATCTTCGAGAGTATGACATTCATTCGGTGCGGCGCGCGATCGGGGTGATCTTTCAAGACTTCGTAAAGTACGATTTGCGTTTTGATGAGAACGTCGGCGTCGGCGAGATCGACGAAGTCCGCTCATATCTCGACCGGGCCAGCGCAAACGAAAAAGAACGCGACTCGATTGTAGCGGCTGACGGTAACGGCGAAGTGCCGGGCGCGATTGTTTCCGCCTCGGAGAAGTCGCAGGCCTCCTCGCTGCTGCCGCGATTCGCAAAAGGCTACAAACAGATGCTGGGCCGGCGTTTCGACGAGGGAGTCGAGCTTTCGGGCGGCGAATGGCAAAAGATTGCGCTTGCTCGCGCGTACATGCGCGACGCGCAGGTGCTGATTCTTGACGAGCCGACGGCTTCGCTTGATGCGCGAGCCGAGTACGAGGTCTTCATTCGGTTCTCGAAGCTGGTGGCGGGACGGATGGCGGTGATCATTTCGCACCGCTTCTCGACGGTTAGGATGGCTGACAGGATCATCGTTCTTCAGAACGGAACTGTCGTCGAAGACGGATCTCACGAAGACTTAGTCGCAGCGAGCGGGTTGTACGCCGAGCTGTTCGCGTTGCAAGCGGAAGGGTATCGATAGTGGGATGCACCGGGCTAACGCTGCGCGCGCGAGGGGGTTCGCTGAGTCAGGTGAGGAAGGAATTTGTTAAGCACCCGGTAGCCTAACAAGACCGCGACTGCCACGCCAAACAAGATTGGCTCTCGAGTATCCGCCTTCACAAGCATGTAGTAGTGAATCACGCCGCCGGCTGCTGACAGGTAAACAAGCCTGTGCAGCCGGTTCCATCGCTTGCCTCCCAGCCGCTTGATGCTCTTTTGAGTTGAAGTCAGCGCGAGGGGCACCAGCATCAGGAAGCTCGCCATGCCAACGGTGATGAAAGGGCGTTTGACGATGTCTTCGCCGATCGGCCCGAAGCCAAAAAACTTATCGAACCAAACGTAGGTCAGCAGGTGAACGCAGCCGTAGAAGAACGCGTACAGCCCGAGCAGCCGTCGGAACTTGATCATCCATGGAAGGCCGAGCGCTTTGCGGAGCGGCGTCACCGCAAGCGAGAGTATCAAGAACAACAGCGTCAGAGCGCCGGTCGTGCGAGTTGCGAATTCCGTCGGGTTTGCGCCGAGGCGGTGGTGATACCAGTCCCACCCGAGCAGCGAGAGCGGCACCGCGCTGCTGATGAAAATCACGAGTTGTGCGAAGCGAGTATCGACGGAGGACGGACGACGGGCGACCGATGACGGGACGGACGACCGACGACCGATGCCGGACGCAGGAGGGCGGACGACTGACGACGGACGACTGACGACCGACGACGGGGACTCGGGTCGGTTGTCTTGGTTATCCTCTGGTCGTCGGTCCGCGGTCATCGGTCGGTCTTTGGTCGTCTTCAGTAGTACTTCTTCAAATCCATCCCGCCGTAAAGCTGCGCGACCTGGTCACCGTAGCCGTTGAACATCAACGTGTCTCTCAAGCCGAACTCGCCGATGCGACGCTCGGCCTTTTGGCTCCAGCGCGGGTGGTCGCGGTTCGGATTCACATTCGAGTAGAAGCCGTACTCGCTCGGGCCCGCGATGTTCCAGGCCGTCGGTGGTTCATCTTCGACAAGCCTGATTCTCACGATCGACTTGAGTCCCTTGAAGCCATACTTCCACGGCACAACCAGTCTGAGCGGCGCGCCGTTTTGAGGCGGCAACGTTTCGCCGTACAGCCCGCTCGCGAGAATCGTCAGCGGGTGCATTGCTTCATCCAATCGCAGTCCTTCGATGTACGGCCAATCGAGAACGTCCGAGCTGAGGTTTGGCATCTGCTTCGGATCTGCGAGCGATTCAAAAGCGACGTACTTCGCTTGAGACAGCGGTTGCACTTCATCGAGCAGTTTCGCGAGCGGAAAGCCCACCCAGGGAATCACCATCGACCAGCGTTCGACGCAGCGATGACGATAGATGCGCTCTTCGGGCGGGCTGATCTTCAACAGATCGTCGATGTCAAAAACGCGCGGTTTGTTGACTAGACCTTCCACGGCCACCGTCCACGGACGAGTCACGAACCGTTTGGCCTTGCTCGCCACCTCGAGCTTGTCGGTCGAGAACTCGTAGAAGTTGTTGTAGTGGGTTATGTCTTCGTACGAGGTGTTTTTCTCATTGAGCGGAGGAGCCGTTTGCGGGGGCGCTTGGACATCGGCGATCTTTTCTCCCGCTTGAGTCTCTTCGCCGTGACTGGTGAAGTATCGATAGACAAGTCCGGTGGCGACTGCGCCGCCGGCAAGAGCTGCGCCGCGGATGAACATCCGGCGTTTTAGGTACAACTCCTTGCCGGTGATCTCGCTGCTCTTGATGTCGCCGGGTTTCTTGATCAACATAGTCTCAAAATTCTAGCACCGTGAACTGAACCTCGACGCAGGGGAATCTATCGCTAGTGACCAAAATCGCGTCCTCCAGCGCCGCAACGCTCGCGAACCTATCTTGCGAAAAGCGAAACTTCCGCTGCCAAACGCGCTGATAGCCTGTTCCAAGGCGCGAATCTGGTCACTGTCAATAATCGTCCTGCCATCAGATGCGATCGCCACGAACGCTCCCCGGTGCTTGCCTTCGAGATGCCTGCCAAACCTCTCGTAGAGTTCGTCGTCCTCATCGGCGCGCCGGCGTAGTTCTTCCTGTTTCATTTAGACGTCCTTGAACTGAGAGTTGTGACTAGAA
Source organism: Acidobacteriota bacterium (assembly GCA_038040445.1). Classification (NCBI taxonomy): domain Bacteria; kingdom Pseudomonadati; phylum Acidobacteriota; class Blastocatellia; genus Candidatus Onstottus; species Candidatus Onstottus frigus. The sequence continues at coordinate 115,394 of JBBPIG010000008.1, forward strand.
GTTTGAACATCGCTTCTGCTGTTACCGATATCCCGATTCGGCTCGATTCTATTCCCAGCTTGAGGGTTCAGGACATGGGAGGCTACTCTTGACCGAAGTAGTCCGAATCAACTCTCTTTACCAACTTCAAAGACTGGAAATCAGGAATTGCCATAATTAAGAGCGGCGCGCATTTGCAAGATCGCTATGCTCCCTAGATTCCATTGGCGATCCTGGACCGGCAGCTCCGCCATTGGCGTCGGTCGTCTTGGTTGACGCAACGCGTTTCATCTTACCCAATTCGAGACACAACCTGCGCAACTGGGAGACTCGTTTCAGTCGAACTGTTACCGCCTCAGGCGACATATCAACTTTCATCTTGGCCACCCTTCAACCGCTCTATATCGTCCAAATCTTGACCGCTTCTACGGAACGACTTGAGTAAGATCAACCCCTCACGAGATACAACGAAAACACTCCCTTTGGGTGATGCCACTCTAATCCGATTGTTCCACGCGGCCGCAACCGCCGGTGTTACCAACAAGAAGTCGATCATCAGCAAATCGCCATCGCTCGGATCGATCTTGGACAATCGTCGAATCTCGATCGCGCCCTTGTGGAAGGTCATCGGTTGCGCCTCTATAGTATAACCGAGACTGCGCACGAGTGACTTAGCTTCTTCCAGGCTCTCGCCGAGTATGAGCAAGTCGATATCGACCGTGGCGCGCGGGAGTCCGTGAACGGCCATCGCGAGTCCGCCGCACACAGCGTAATCTATCCCTCGCTCATCAAGAGCCGAGACTATCGATTTGAATTCTTCATAGAGATCAAACATGTTCAGGTTTCAGGATCGAGGCCAATGCAGACCTTGAGCTGCCTGTTACGATGCAATTCTGCTGCCCGACAATGTCGCTCTCAGCAAGTCCGCTGGCTCGTCTAGCGCCAGGTCGGGCGAAGTCTGAAGCAATTGTTCGCGGCTCGAGCCGCCCCACAACGCCGCCGCCGTTCGCGTTCCCGCCGCCCGCCCCATCATTATGTCAGCCGGGCTGTCGCCGATGACAAGCGTCGATCGAGGATCAGCTCCAAGACCGGCCATCGCGCGAATCACGCCGTCGGGTTCCGGCTTAGGGCTCTCGACATCGTCGCCCCACACCGCGAGACTTATGAGCCGCCGCAGTCCAATCATGTCCAGTTCCAGCTCGCCCGCGCGACGAGGCTTGAGCGATACGATCCCGACGCTCGCTCCCTGCTCGTTCAGCGACGACAGCAACTCTTCAATACCCTGATAGGCGATCAAGTGATGGTGATGCGTTGCGTAGTAGTGCTCTTCGAAACTCGCGTACATCTCGTCGAGCAGCTCCGCACCGTAGCGTCTGAGCACGTCGTGAGGAGGCACGTTCCAGAAATCGCTAAACTCGACGTCGTTGGGCAGGACTCCAGTGTGTCGCTCGATCGAATGAAGAAACGCCGCGCGATACGCGGGCTCGGAGTAAGCAAGCGTTCCGTCGAAGTCAAAGAGGAAGCAATCGAAATCCATTGGGGTTGGGTTCAGGGTTCAGGGTTCAGGGTTCAGAGTTCAGAGTTCAGAGTTCAAGCTTTAGCTTGCAGGCCGCGAGTCAGCAACCTGAAGGTTGAACTCTGAACTCTGAACCCCGAACCCTCAACCGTGGGTCTGGTCCGTGCGCTCTTCGAACTCGCCCATCGTGCGGAACTTGTCGTAGCGCCGTGCGATGCGCTCCTCGCAACTGAGATCGCGCACCGACCGCAGCGCGTCCGAAAGAGACGCGTCCAGCAGACTGCCAGCTTCCTCGTGATTCATATGCGCGCCGCCCTCAGGCTCGGGGACGATCTTGTCGATCAATCCGAACTCGAGCAGGTCGGGCGCGGTCAATCGCAAAGCGTGGGCCGCTTCTTCTGCGTGTGCCTGATCGCGCCATAGTATCGCCGAGCAGGATTCGGGCGAGATCACCGAATAGATCGAGTTCTCGAGCATCAACACCCGATCACCCAGCCCGATTGCGAGCGCGCCGCCTGACCCGCCTTCTCCGGTGACGGTCACTATCACCGGCACGCGCAGCCTCGCCATCTCGCGGAGGTTGTAAGCGATGGCTTCAGCCTGACCGCGCTCTTCGGCGTCGATGCCGGGATAAGCGCCGGGCGTGTCGATCAAACAGAATATCGGGCGCTGAAATTTCTCGGCGAACTTCATCGCGCGCAGCGCCTTGCGATAGCCTTCGGGTTTAGGCATGCCAAAGTTGCGGTGCTGGCGCTGTTTAGTCGTGCGGCCCTTCTGATGCCCAATAACCACGCAAGGATCGCCGTGGAAGTGGGCGAAGCCGGTGATCATCGCCGGGTCGTCGCCGAAGCGGCGGTCGCCGTGTATCTCGAAGAAATCCGTGAACAGCAGCCCGACATAGTCGAGCGTGTAAGGACGATTCGGATGGCGCGCGAGCTTCACCCGGTCCCAGGCGTCGGGTGTCCCGGGCTCGGCAGTAAGATTGGCCGCGCCGGACTCCTTGAGTCGACGATGGATCTCGTCGAGCGAGCCGACCGGGTCCATCTCCTTCTTTCGCTCTACCATTTCAGTCTAGTTCAGGTTTAAGCTTTTTAGTTCAGAGTTCAAGCTTTAGCTTGCAGGCTGCGAGGCAGCAACCTGAAGGTTGAACTCTGAACGTTGAACTCTGAACCCTCGTCTGCTGTTCATCTGAGCTTCGAATCTTGACACTGCTCTAGCACGGTTGTTACATTGCGGGCGCGTCGCACCGCGCTATCAGGAGGTTCGGAGCTAATGGCGAGGTTCAATGGTATAGAAGTTCCCGCCGATGGTCAAAAGATTACGGTTGAGGGCATGAAGCTGAAGGTGCCCGACCGCCCCATCATTCCATTTATCGAGGGAGACGGCATCGGCCGCGACATCTGGCGCGCGTCGCAGCGAGTGTTCGACGCCGCAGTCGAGAAAGCTTACGGCGGCAGCCGCCGAATCGTCTGGTACGAGATATTTGCCGGCGAGAAGGCGTTCAAGATGTTCGGGGAGTGGCTGACCGATGACTCGGTCAAAGCGATCGCGGAGTTCGCCGTCGCAATCAAAGGCCCGCTGACCACTCCCGTGGGCGGAGGAATCCGCAGCTTGAACGTCACCCTTCGCCAGGTGTTGGACCTGTATGCTTGTGTGCGGCCGGTGCGCTATTTCACTGGAGTGCCCTCGCCGGTAAAGCATCCCGAAAACGTTGACGTGGTCATTTTTCGCGAGAACACCGAGGACGTCTACGCCGGCGTCGAGTTCGCTTCCCAAACCGAGCGCGCGCGAGAGATCATTTCGCTGTTGAACGACAAGTACGGATACAAGGTGCGGCCGGACAGTGGCATCGGCATCAAGCCCATCTCGCCGACGGGAACAAAGCGGCTCGTGCGGCGCGCGATTCAATACGCGCTCGACTTCGATAAGCCCTCGGTGACCCTGGTGCACAAAGGCAACATCATGAAGTTCACCGAGGGTGCGTTTCGCGATTGGGGCTACGATCTGGCGAAGGAAGAATTCAGGAACCAGATCGTCACCGAGCGCGAGACCTGGATATTGGAAAACCGCGAAAAGAATGCTTCGCTCACCGAAGAAGAGAACGCGAGGATGATCGAACCGGGCTTCGATCAGATGTCGGAGAAGCAGCGCGCGGCGGCAGTAGAGGAAGTCAAGAACACCCTAGGCGCGATTTGGTCGACGCACGGAAACGGCGAATGGCGAACGAAGCCGCTGATCAAGGACCGTATCGCCGACTCGATATTCCAGCAGATCCTGATCCGGCCGGACGAGTACTCGATTCTGGCCACACCGAACCTGAATGGAGACTATCTATCGGACGCGGCCGCTGCGCAGGTAGGCGGTCTGGGAATGGCTCCTGGGGCCAATATCGGGGATCGAGCCGCGGTATTCGAGGCGACTCATGGCACCGCGCCAAAGTACGCCGACAAGGACATGGTCAACCCTTCATCGGTCATATTGTCGGGCGGAATGATGTTCGAGCACATGGGCTGGCGCGAGGTGAGCGACCGGATCGTCGCTGCCCTGACGAAGACGATTCAGCAGAAGCGAGTGACCTACGATCTACATCGGCAGATGGAGGGCGCGACAAGGCTTAAGACGAGCGAGTTCGCGTCGGCGATCGTCGAGAATATGTAGAACGCGAGCATTCTCTGCTTGATCGCGATCGGCAAACTTAAACCAACAGGCTTTCAGGCTGGTGATGAGAGGCGGACCAGCGAACACCGGACACTGGTTCGCAATCATGGAAGACGCTACAAAGCAGAAGGTCGTCCCGGAGGATTGGGACGATTTCGTCAAGTTCATAAGCCAGCACCGCGATGATATAGCCCACGGTAGATATGACCTTCGAATCGAAAGGGATTGGGCGAGGGATCTCACCGGCGAAGACCAGCTGCTACTGATCGAGCACTGCCCAAGCTCGCGCCTTACCATTGCGTCGGCAACGAAATCAGTTGAAGTTTTGGACCGCCTCGCGCGCGATTCTTCAAGCGATGTCCGGGAAGAGGTAGCCGACAACTCGCGAACCCCTGCAAGCACGCTCGATACTCTCTCGAGAGATTCAGTTCATGCCGTTCGCATGGCTGTGGCTGAGAGCGCAAATGTGTCGGAGGAGAATCTGGAGAGACTTGCGAGCGACCCGGCCAATTACGTGCGATGGGGCGTTGCTCACAACGAGAAAACACGATCAAGCGTATTGGAGATGCTGGTCAAAGATCCTGACTCTTACGTGAGCGACGAAGCGAAGAAGAACCCTAACGCTCCGAAGAGAGGCATTTGGTCTCGCCTGTTCGGGACACGTTAATGCCTGAACAGTTCGGGCCGGTTACAGGGAGGGTTAACAGGTTTAACAGGGCGCATTGACAAACCATAGCTGCTCAAATAGACTTTCCCCGGCCTCGAATTGTAGTGATAGATGTTGCCCAGCCGTTCACGGTTGAACTTGCCGAGTTTACCGCGTGACTGGAGCAACAAAGTCCGGATTCTTCGGTTGTACCCGTGTTTGCCGAAGCGACGCTTACGACCGGAACGTTGAGTGGCAACACGGCAACACTCGATCTGATCAACCCTCTGGCGCGCGTTAACGGATTCATCGGTCGCGATAACGATTTCGCGCCCTTTTACTTCGAAGCGCCCCAGGATTTAGGAAAGACGATACGAGACGGCATTGCCAACGGCACCATCCAGGAACTGTTCATGGTGCTGCGGCTTCCGACAACCACTCCTTTTCCGGGCGTCAGCAACATCCCGCCGCTGATCGGCCTGGACGGTAGCGGATCGGCCACCGGCCTTCCGAACGATGTGCCGATTTTCGGCTTCTCGTATCTCTCAACTAATGGTGTCACCTTTAATAAGGTGGTGAACTTCAACTTCATGTTCTCGCTGATTCTCTCCGGCCCTGTGAACATCCCGGGGGAATGAAGCGCTCGGAAAACGTTAGTAAGGTTCGAGTGAGCTGACCTTACGACCAGAAGCGGAGTTCCTTAGAACCTGTCGCGCTAAAGGCCAACACTTTTAGCCAACGGCAATAAGTTTAGCGGGCGAATGTAACAAATTCGCCCGCTTTTCTTCTATAGCGGTGACGAATCGCTTTCTTGCCGAGCCGCCTGGTTCTCGACTTATGACCAATGGAGCACTCGCCTGGCATTTTGGAGTGTAACCTATTGCCTTAGTCGAACGTGTTATCGTCAACGGGAGGCGAACACGATGGAACCAGGCAATTATCAGAACGATGTCATTGTTATCGGCGGCGGCGTCGCCGGGCTCGCCACGGCAACTTACATCGTGCGGCAAGGCAAAAGCGTTCGCTTGCTGGAACAGTCGCACGCGCTCGGCGGCCGCGCGCAGACCAAACAGCAAGAGGGATTTTATTTGAACATCGGGCCGCACGCGCTTTACCGGGGCGGGCGAGGCATCGAAGTCCTCCGCGAACTCGGTGTCGAGCCTCGCGGGAGAGTGCCTTCGGTTTCGGGCGCGTTCGCCGTCAAGGCCGGCGTGAAACACACTTTTCCAGCGGGCGCCGTATCGTTGCTCACGACAAGTTTGTTCGGGCTTTCGGCGAAGCTTGAAGCCGCGCGCTTGCTGGCATCGATCGGCAAGATCGATGGCAATCGGTTCATGGGCATCAGCGTGCGCGAGTGGCTCGACCGGAACGTCTCACACCGAGAGGTCAAGGATTTCGTGCTTGCAGCGTTCCGCGTCGCGACTTACACAAATGCGCCGGAACTCATGAGCGCGGGCGCGGCGATCGACCAGTTGAAGAAGGCTCAGGACAAGAGCGTCCTTTACCTCGACGGTGGATGGCAGACGCTCGTCGACGGCTTGCGCGAAGCCGCTGTGCGCTCAGGAGTCATCATCGAAACCGAAGCCAGGGTCGATGTTGTCACTCGCGACGCTACCGGCGCCGTGGACAGAGTGCGGCTCGCGGACGGCCGCGCGCTGAAAACTCCAATTGTTGTGATCGCGTCGAGTCCTTCGGTCGCTGCTTCGCTTGTGGAAAACGCCGACCGAACATCGATGGCGCGATGGGCCGATCAAGCCGTTCCAGTAAGAGCTGCGTGTCTCGACGTAGGGCTCAGCCGTTTGCCTATACCGAAGGCGACGTTCGCGCTTGGCATCGATCGCCCGCTCTATCTGTCCGTGCATTCGGCAGTGGCGCGGCTTGCACCCGACGGATGCGCGCTGATTCAGGTAGCCATGTATTTGCCGCCGGATCACGCCGACTCGAAAGAATCAGTCGAGCGTGAGCTAGAAGGCTTGCTTGATTTGGTGCAGCCCCTTGCACGTCGCTCACTTCAGGACTGGGCCTTCCTCGCGTGCCGTCGCGACCCGCTAACGGCATCGCGTTGCGATTAACCTCAGCCGCGACTTGCTTCGCCGAAGAAGACGACAGGGCTATATCGGTCCGTGGCTTCCGTCGCCGGTTCCGACGGACGAGGAGAGTCCGGCATCTTACGAGCCTCCTGCTCCAAGCGCGGACTCGCCCGCGGCGCGGTATGACTTGAAGGAAAGCATCTCGTTTGCTTTCTTACTGGCTCTCGAGGCGCTCACTCCAACCCAGCGGGCGGTGCTACTGCTACGGGATGTCTTTGACTACTCGACAAGCGAGACTGCCGAGGCGCTCGACAAGACGGAAGCGAATGTGAAGGTTCTGTTGCTGCGCGCTCGGCGCAAGATGCGCGAGTATGACGGCGGTCGAGTTGATCTGAGCCCTGCGCGACAGGACGCGACCCGCCGCGCGTTGGAACAGTTTCTGTTATACCTGGGCGCGCGCGACGCCGCGGGACTCGAGCGCCTGCTAGCCGAGGACGTCATTAGCCTCTCTGATGGCGGCGGCGAGGTTAGCGCCGCGCGTCAGCCGGTTCGCGGGCGAGACAAAGTGCTGCGGCTGATCCTCGGCCTTGCAGCGAAAAGCATTGCCGAACCACACGTCGAAGTTCGTGTGCTGAATGGCCTTCCGGCAATGCTTGTTGAGGACGTTCGCTCGATCACGACCGCTGCCACTCGCTACACAATTCACATCGAGGTTGGGGACGACGGACGCATTCGCGGTTTGCACGCCGTGGTGGCGCCAGGCAAACTGACCGCAGTGAAATGACGAGTCGGGCCTCGACGCCTGCGAACAGCATGGCCGACTCGTTCCTCGCTCCCCTCATCTGTTCAAAAGGAGATCCATTGCGACAAAGAGAATTTGGAACTAACCTTATGTTTCCGGATTTGAATGAACGGCAGCGGAGGCCGAAACAAGGAGCAGTGATGTTATGAGGCGAAACCGACTAAACGTGTTGATTGCGATCATCGCAGTAATCCAGTTTGCTGCATCAGGCGTTGCCCAGCAGCCTGGCAAGCAGGAGCCACCGGCGCGGCCTCGTCAAGCGCGGCCGTCAACGAAGCCCCCGGCCGACCCCGTTGAAACGCCCGACACCGCGCCGCAGGCTCACGAGCCGGACGAAGCGATGCGCCGCGCGCTAACGAGTCTTTCCACTCAGCTGGGTTTGCTCACCGACGAACTGCAAATGATGAGGCGCGAAACCGAGCGCAATTCGGCGATGATGGAGTTGCTACTCAACGAAGATCGGCTGGCGAAATTGGAAGACAAGATCCAGGATGCGGCCGATCGCAAGGCTCAGTTGGATGCGCGCGAGCAGGAGCTTGGGCGGCGCATGCGAAACATCCAGGGAGAGTTATTGTTGCGCGGCGGCCTGCGTCGAGACGAGGCCGAGGCTGCCATACGCAGTGAGCTTCAGCGCGTGCTCGACGACGTTCACAATCAGCAAGCGGGCTATCAGCAACGCGTGGCCGATCTGAACGAACAGGCTGCGCGGCTCCGCGCCCGCGTTGAAAAACTGCGCCGGAAGGTGGAGCTATTGGACCGGAAGAGTGAGAAGGAAGAAAAGTGACAAAAGGCTTCAGCAGGAAAAAATATTAGCCGCCGATGACTCTCATCATCGGCGGCTTTATGAGTTCTAACGTAGAGCCACGCCCCCTTGTGCCTCTACACTCGAACTTTGTACTGTCTGTCGCTTCTCTCAGTATTGCTGAAAGCTTCGATGCTGTCACAGTGGCCTGCTCGCCGTGTGACTTTGCTTTGAATGGAAGGCAGGGCCCCCGTCCTCCCTTCCATCCGCCGCATCAGTTCCGCATCCTGCAGTTGCTCTGAGCAGAAGAGGTTTCCATATCAAACTGTCGAATTGCTAGAACCGGGTGCTGGTTGAGCAATGATTGTGCCAGCAGACCGGACGAGTTCATCGCGAAGACGTGATCCGCCTTTTGATTTCTCGATTAGCGCTCGAGCCTTCAGACGGAACTTTAGTAACTGGCAACATCGCTCCTGCTTTTGACTGACAAATTTCGGTAGCCGCGACTCCCAAAATGCGTCACCGGACATTTGGACAGATGCCCCAAAGCTGGATCAGTTCGGGGCACGGCCTTGAAAATCATCGCCGGCGATTGCAACAGGTCTCGCGATTTGGCACGAGGCCGGTGACAATGCGCGTACCATAAACTTCAGTGTGTGCGGCTCACAATAAAGTCTAGCTACCCCAGCTTCCAGTTGCGGCTTGCGATGCTTAACCGGATAATGACGGCTCGGTCTTTTTGATGACTAGAAACGAGAGGAGCAACCATGAGCAGTTCCGATACCGAGCGCTTTGTTAGTAACTGGAACCGTATACACAAAGAGACATCGCGCGTACTAAGAGCCGCGCCCGACGACAAACTCGAGTGGAGGCCCAAGGAAAACATGTTCACCTTGCGCGAGTTGATTGGCCACATACCGCAGGCGGAACTGGTTCTGGCGCGGTCGGCGCTTGCGGGTTCCACCCAGAAGCCGCCGTTTGATTTTTCAAATCGCAGCGGAAGTGAGATCGCCGGCATGTTCGATAGTCAACACGATGAACTGGTCAGCGAAGTGTCGAAGCTGACTGCTGAGCAGTTGAAAGAAGAGGTCGAGTTCCACGGCAGAACTCTGCGCCGTGGCGTGCTGTTGTGGTTCCTGACCGAGCATGAGATTCATCACCGCGGCCAGTTGTTTACGTATTACCGGCTTGCGGACATCGAGCCGCCGAACTTGCATGAGTGAAACCGCGAAGAAATCCGGACGGGGAGACGGGGCGGCGAGGCGACCGGGCCAGCCGGAGCGCGCCACCGCGCGATTCGATAGGGTCTTTGAGAGAATCTACCGGCTGGTGCTGCGAATTCCGCGCGGGCGGGTGATGACCTACGGCCAGATCGCGCGCTTGCTTGAAGAGCGCTACAGCCCGAGGCTTGTTGGGTGGGCAATGCACGCGACTCCGCGCGATGAGCGCAACATCCCCTGGCATCGCGTCATCAATTCGCGTGGAGCTATCTCGACTGGCCGGGTCATCCTGCACGAGCCTGACCTTCAACGCTTGATGCTCGAAGCGGAAGGCGTTGTGTTCGACGCGCGCGGTCACTGTGATTTGAGCATTTATCTGTGGTCGCCACGGCAAAGAGCGGCGAGAGCCAGGCTCAAGGCAATGCGAAAAAGTAGACCTGGCGCGCGCGGAAAAGCGGCGGTTCAAGCGAGCGCCGTTCGGAAGACCACAAGGACGAATAAGAAAAAGGGTCGTACAAGAGAAAGATAGGACTAATGGAACTCACTCCTGAGACACTGCGGCTGATACGTGAGAAGTTTGAGACCAATCACTTTCCGCGATCACTGGGAATCGAGCTCGATTCGATCGGGGCGGGAAGAGCCCGGTTGAGCCTAGAGGTCAAGCAGCAGCACTTGCAGCTTGCCGGCATAATGCACGGCGGCGCGATCGCGACGTTGATCGACACCGCGGTGGCATTCGCGATAGTCGGCGCGTCCGAACCCAACGCCCGCTTCACGACGATCGAAATGAAAGTGAACTACCTGAGCGCAATTCGCGAAGGCCGAATCGTCGCCGACGCGAGGTTGATCCGTGACGGCCGTCGAATCGTCGTCGCCGAATGCGACCTCTTCGATTCGAAGGGGCAACTCGCAGCGAAAGGCCTGGTGACTTATATGCGGCTTAGCGAAAGGAAGTAGCATAGCCTTTAGTCTGTGCGCGTCGTTCAGAACTGAGCTCTCGAAGATACAGGCTAAAGTCATGCTACGTTGCTTTCGCCGCCAACTGGCGATGGCTACAATAGCTGAGTGGCGGGTGCGCTGCGGCCCGCCAATACTTTATTATGGGCCAACGCAGCTTCGAGGATCCGCAAGGTCGTTATGACTCCGCTTCGCAAGCTCCTAAGCTACTTCGTGCCGTACCGGCGAATGCTAGTGTTCGGCATATCGTGCGTCTTCATGACGAATGTCTTCAAACTCATCACGCCTGGTTTTGTGGGCGATGCGATGGATGCCGTGAAGACCGGGATCGATGCGTTGAGCGCAGGGAATACCTTGGACCCGGGTATGCACGCGGTGGTCGAACAAGGCGCGCGGGCGAATCTACTCGAATTAAGCGGGTTGATCGTGCTGGCCACGGTTGCGCAGGGCATTTTTCTGTTCACCCAGCGGCGCGTGCTGATAAATATGTCGCGGGACGTCGAGTACGACTTGCGTAACGATTTCTACGCGCATCTCCAAAAGCTCCCGTTCGAGTTTTATCAAACGCATCGAACAGGCGATTTGATGGCGCGCGCGACAAATGATCTTTCAGCGGTGCGAATGATAGTCGGCCCCGCGCTGATGTACTCGATGAACACGCTATTCGCGATGATACTCATCGTGCCGCGGATGGCGTCGATAAGCTGGCGGCTCACGCTGCTGGCTTTCCTCTCGATGCCGCTGGTGGCCGCGGCGACCAATTACTTCTCGAAGCGGATACACGACCGGTTCGAAAAAGTGCAGGAGTACTTTGGCACGGTGTCCAACCGCGCGCAGGAATCGTTCGCGGGCGTGCGGGTGATCCGCGCTTACACGCAAGAGCAAGCCGAGATAGAGAGCTTCAAGCAGGTGAACCGCGAGTTCGTCAATCGCAATCTGAAGCTCATTCGTTTGTCGGGAATTTTTCATCCCATACTCCAACTCTTCATCGGGCTCGCCTTCATCGCGGTGCTGTGGTACGGCGGAAGCCTCGTCATCAGCGGCGCGATGAGAATTGGGCAGTTCGTGCAATTCACGTTGTATCTCGGCTTGCTGGTCTGGCCGATGATCGCGCTCGGCTGGGTTATCAACATATTCCAGCGCGGCATGGCTTCGATGGGACGCATGCACCACATCATGTCGATCGAGCCTGCGATCCGCGATACCGGAAATGCGTCCGGCGCCGAAGCAATCGAGGGCGGAATCGAGTTTCGCGACCTGACGTTCACCTACGGCGAGGCGGGTGAGCCCGCATTGAAAGGCGTCAATCTTAACATCGAGCCCGGTCAAACGGTCGCTTTCGTCGGAGCGGTTGGATCCGGCAAGTCGACAATGATGAATCTAGTCACCCGGCTCTTGGACGCCGAGCCGGGACAAGTGCTGATCGACGGGCGCCCGATCCGCGAGATACCGCTCGGAGTATTGCGCGCGTCGATAGGCTATGTGCCGCAGGAGACGTTCCTGTTCAGCGAAACCATATCCGAGAACATCGCCTTCGGAGTCGATAATGCCATGCCGGAAGAGATCGAGCGCGGGGCAACTGAAGCCGGAATCGCGGAGGACATACTGGAGTTCCCTGAAGGATTCGCCACGCTTGTGGGCGAGCGCGGCATAACGCTTTCAGGCGGACAGAAGCAGCGAACGGCGATTGCTCGGGCGTTGATACGCCGGCCGCGGATTCTAATTTTGGATGACGCGCTGTCGTCAGTGGACACTTACACCGAGGAAAAGATACTCGGACATCTTCGCCGGATCATGCGCGGGCGCACGAGCCTGATCGTGTCGCATCGAGTCTCGACGGTTAAGGACGCGGATTTGATCGTGGTGCTCGAAGACGGACGCATAGCCGAACGCGGCACGCACGATTCGTTGATCGCGCGGGGCGGGCTTTATGCTGAGTTGTATGAGAAGCAGTTGCTGGAAGAAGAGCTGGCGGCGAGTTAATCCGCCGTTATTGTGAACCGAGCCATGCACAAGAGAAAGCACACGGATGCGATTCCGGATCGCTAGAGCGATGACTACGCTCGAAAAGGGAGAACGTATGGGGACATTCTATACGCGATGCAAAGTTGAGAACATTGTTGATCGCACGAAATCTGCGATTATTCCCAAGCTGTTGGTAGACACCGGCAGCGATTACACCTGGATTCCGGCGGCTGCTCTTGTAAAGCTCGACATCGACCGAGAGAAAAAAGACGTGACGTTTGTGATGGCCAACGGTCAGCAGATTACTCGCAGCGTCGGCTTTGCAATCATTCGACTGGACAAGGTCTTCACAGTTGACGAAGTTGTATTCGCCGAAAAAGGCGATCTGGCGATTCTGGGAGCCAGGACGCTCGAGGGGCTTAATCTCGCTGTAGACTCAAAACGTAAGAAGCTCGTCGTTGCGGGACCTTATCTTGCCGCGACATCAACTGGCCGGGTGCCGATTTCTCTATTGGTTCTTCGTCGAAAAAGTTCTTAGGCTTTCTTAGAGATGGCTGACCATCACGAAGAAGAAGTATTAGGCAAGGCCTACGACGCGCGGCTGATGCGCAGGCTGCTCAAGTACCTGTGGCCGTATAAGTGGCACGCCCTCACGTCGCTGGTGCTTACCATTCTTAGCGCGCCGCTGGTGCTCGCAGGGGCGCCGCTTACCAAGGCTGCCATTGATCTCTTTCTAGATCACCCTCCGAAAGATCAGTCGCAAGTCACAGGCTTTGCCGCCACGATCGTAAAAACGGCTCACTGGTTGGGATATGACACTGCGCGCTGGTTTGGAGACGGGGCGAATCGTTACGAAGGACTCGCGTTCATAGCCATTCTCTTTCTCGTCGCAAATCTTGCCGCGTTCGCGGTTCAATACACCCAGGCCATCGTGATGCAGACGATGGGGCAGTACATAATGTACGACCTGCGCAAACAGATCTTCGCGCACCTGCAGAAGCTGTCCGTGCAGTTCTACGATCGCAACCCTGTTGGCCGGCTGATGACCCGGCTCACAACCGACGTCGATGCGCTCAACGAGATGTTCACTGCCGGGGTTATCGCGATCTTCGGGGATGTCGCGATGATCTTCTACATCGTCATCTGGATGTTCGAGGTCAACTGGCAATTGGCTCTGGTCTCGTTTGCGATCCTGCCATTGCTTGCAGTGCTGACTACCTGGTTCCGGCTGGGCGCGCGCTCGTCATTCCGCGAAGTCCGAGTTAGGATCGCGCGTATCAACGCATTTCTGCAGGAGCACATCACCGGAATGCCCGTCGTCCAGTTGTTCAACCGCGAAGAAAAAGAGATGCGCAAGTTCGACGGCATCAATCAGGCGCATCGCAAAGCGAACATCGATACGATCTACTACTACGCTATTTTTTATCCGGCGGTTGAGATCGTCGGAGCGCTCGGCATAGCGCTGATTATCTGGTACGGCGGCGGACAGGTGATTCGCGGGGTCGCGACGATCGGCACGCTTGTGGCCTTCATCCAGCTCGCCCGGTCGTTCTACGAACCGATCTCCGACATCAGCGAGAAGTACAACATCCTGCAATCGGCGATGGCTTCATCGGAGCGGATCTTCAAGCTGCTCGACGAGCCGGTGACAATTGCCTCGCCCGAAAAGCCGGTCCGGATCGGCCGCGCGAGTGGCCGGATAGAATTCCGCAATGTCTGGTTCGCTTATAAAGACGAAGATTGGATTCTGAAAGACGTTTCGTTCACCGTCGAACCGGGCGAGCGTGTCGCGTTCGTGGGCCACACCGGAGCGGGCAAGACTACGATCACTAACCTGCTGCTGAGGTTTTATGACATTCAGCGCGGGCAGATACTGCTGGACGGCGTGGATGTGCGCGAGTTGGATCTTCAAGAGCTGCGCGCGAACTTCAGCATAGTTCTTCAGGATGTGTTTCTGTTTTCCGGGGACATCGCCACGAACATCCGGTTGGGCAACCGCTCGATAACGGACGATGGGCTGCGCGATGCGGCTCGCCAGGTTCACGCCGACACTTTCATACGGAGACTGCCCGAAGGATACGGCGCTGAACTGCGCGAGAGAGGGGCCGGGCTTTCCGTCGGCCAGAAGCAGCTCATCAGCTTCGCGCGCGCACTTGCGTTCGATCCTCGCGTGCTGATCCTGGACGAAGCGACAAGCTCGATAGATACCGAGACGGAACTCCTTATCCGCGACGCGGTCGAGAGATTGATGGAGGGCCGCACATCGCTTGTGGTCGCGCATCGGCTTTCTACGATTCAATCGGTGGACAAGATCATCGTGATGCACAAAGGCGAGATACGCGAGACGGGCACGCATCAGGATTTGCTGGCGCAGCGCGGTCTCTACTGGCGGCTTTATCAGTTGCAGTTCTATCAGGACTACAAGCGGACGTTCGCCGAGAGCGTGGCGGATGATTGAGATTGGTTCCAGAGCATTGTGACAGGCCGCCCCAGTCAGGGACCCATCTTTTTACCCACAGTTTCGGAACTTGTGTTTCATATGGAATACAACCTGTTTTTCTGTCTTTTCTATCTCGATTATGTCGAACGGTCTAGAGATCTTGCCTGTTACTATACACCGTTTGCCGGGTGCAAACGCCTTTACGAAAACCTCAAGCGAACTTTCAGTTTCCACGAGTTCTTGGATTGAGATTTCGTAGCCACCGCTAGGTTGAGACCCCTGGAACACAGCTACGATTGTCCTACGGGTAAAATCAATTTCCGGCAAGGGCGGTTTTTCACCTGTGTTAGAGAAAATCTTCTCCCAGAGACTTTGCCATTCAGTCTGGGTTTTTATCACGTAATTCTGCGCCTCCGCGTGACCGCTATCCGCGAGTTTCAGCACACCCAGAAAACAGATGGTGTCCGCTTCTGCCAGAGTTGGAGTAAGTGAGAGGGCCAGGCAAAGCAGTATTGTCGGAGCGCGGAACAATGTGTCGAGTGATTTCAAACCCGCGCCAGCCTTCGCGCGGTCTGAACCGGTTGAGATCGACTGAGCTGCGGCCAAGTTTGCAAAGTGCTTCATGATGATACCTCCGAACTCTTGATTCTCTCGGGTCGCGTCTTACTTAGGAGTTAATGTAACGCACGCGAAAACGGGATGACACTATTTCGAGATCTTGGTTAAGGTAACGCACACACTATCAATATGGTATCTACGGTGTGGGTTCTGTTGTTTCACAACTTCAGTTCCCCGGATGCCGATGACTACATACAGCACATCGCTTTTCTTTGATTTCACTTTGAAGGTGTAGTTCTTGTGCAGCCATCCCCAATAGCCGCTTGTCGTTTCCTCTTGATAAGCGGGAACCAAATCGTCCGCTGTTTCGGGACGCCTTCTCAACACGCCGGTTATGATCGTGAATCTGGGATTGCTGCCTCTATCCCCGGAGTTAAAACCGTACTCAACGGTTACCTTATACTTGCTTCCGCGCTCTACTAAGAACGGCCGCTCAATCCAGATTTTTCCTTTCTGATTCACGTTGTTTATATCGAACTCTACTGCTGACGCTCCGTCTTCTGCGCCGAGCGCGAACGGCTGGATACGTGCAATGGACCAATCAATCGAGGAACTGCCGAAATCTAAGTCAGTCGCATTCGGCATCCATCCCTCCATATCATTCTCGAAGGAGAAGAATTCAGTCCCTTGGGGTTTCTTGGTAAGGCTAATGTGAACGTCGTCAATATAGTATGTCTTGCGCACTTCCCAATCTCCCCAGATGCCGATGACAACGTGTAGCATGCCCTGTTCGTCTGACCGCACGGCGAATTCATACGTCTTACGGAACCATCCGTATCCTGATTCGGAATCCGGTTTTCGAGTCGAATCCTTGAACGCAGGACCTAGATCGACTCTTGTCCTGGGGCTTTTTGCTAAAACCCCTGTTATCACAGTAAAAGACGACGCTACGTCCGTCGACGGCTCATTAGAGGCAAGAGCATATTCCACATCGACATGATAAATCTGGTTAGGCTCTACTGCGAAAGCCTTTTCGATCCAGATCTTTTCTGCGCCATTGGAATTAGCCAGGAAGAATTCTACCGATGTGCTACCCTTCTTGGCCTGATCCTGGCTTCGGGTAACCGACCATGCCAAGGGAGGGGCTCCCCATACGTCAGTCGCGTTCACGGACCACCCTTCAAAGTCATTTTCAAAGGAATATGACTCGGTTATTTCCAGTTGGACAGGGCTGGCACCGGTGGCTAGTACGCTCGGTGAAAACAGCAGAGCAATTAACAGGTAAACGACGCGCTTCATGATTAACCTCCCTTACTCTCACAAGTGGATCGACCGGCGCTACCGTGGAATACCCGGCAGCGCCGGTTGAACATGACTAACGAAATGGTAACTCCTTTACATTCTAAGGGACACTACTTGAGAAGGCAGCTCCCCCAACGAGTGTGCCATTGTGGATATCGGCGCAGTCCCTCGCATTCTGCCTGTCGAATCTCCACAGCCCCTTGGTGTCCACAACACCAGTCAATTTGTGCTGAGTCGCGAAACCGGCGGTGTAGATGGCCCTGGCCGTTACCCTCACCTCATCAATCAACCCGTTGAGGAAATACGTCCCTTCCGGTGACACACCAATCTTAAGATTGCTCGTTCCTGCTTGAGGTGCATATGTCACTGAAACAGGCGGAGCATCAGACATACCCTGAACATAGATCTTCAACTGGCTACCATCGAACACGCCTGCAACATGGTACCAGGTGCCGATTGTGAGAACTGTGCTGCTCGTGATGAAGCTATATTCAACGGCGTTCTTGAAGGTGAAAAACCTCACCTTGCCGCTAGGCATCACTCGAAGCCCATAGCCGCCGTCATTTGTGCCCGCGCCAGCCGAAGGGTTGTACCTCTCGACTATGGCCTGCCGAACGGTGTTGCCGTTCAGCTTGACCCAGGCTTCTACAGTGACCGGCCCGGTTATATCCAGCGACACCCCTAGACCGGCATTAGGTACGTCGACGTATGCACTCGTTCCGTTCAGCGACAAAGAATAGTAGGTTGGAGCGGGCCAGGACAGCGGCGTGAAGAGTAGCTTGTTTGTTGTGTTCGGACCCGGATTACCCACTACGGGATTGCCTAGGCTGGTAATGACGTCACTAACAGTTGACGGACATGCTGTTGGGTCCGTTTGCAAGTAGCGTGCAACAGCGCCCGCTACGTGAGGAGAGGAGGCCGATGTGGCGCCGAACTCAGGGTCTGCTCCTGTATCGCTGAAGGGTGATGCGCCGGGAGTTTTTACGCCGGGGGCGAAAAGGTCAAGGACAGAGCCGAAGTTGGAAAACGATGCACGCTGATCTGAGACTGGATCAGCACCGGGCGTATCGTTACCCGTCGCACCGACAGTTATTGCCTGTGTGACCCTCGCTGGCGAGACAGGCAGGAGATCTAGATTAACGTTAGAATTCTTGGCGGCGACCACATGGGTTACACCGCCAGCAATGGATCTCCTAACTGCCTTGTCGAGAGCTTGAGAGGGCCCACTGTCCTGTGTGGTTCCGACGCTTTGGTTGGCTACCGCGGGCCCCATATGGCTGGGGTTATTGGTGTGGTCATTCGTCACCCAATCGATTCCCGCTATCCAATTTGAATTGACACAGTTGAAAAAAGAGTCGCAGACGCGAACATTGTAGATCGTTACGCTTTTGGCGACACCATACGTGTTTCCACCGAGGATACTAGCCACTGATGTGCCGTGCCCGGCGCCATCGGTTCCGTTTCCTATGCAGTTGCCATTGCCGTCTCTAACAGTACAATCGGCACCAAGCGAAGCGCGCCCACCAAAATCGTTGTGGCTAATTCGAACTCCCGTATCAATGACGTAGGCATTCACGCCCATGCCCGTTTCGCTATAAGTGTATGTCTGATCAAGCGGAAAGGCGGCAAGGGAGCCGCTTTGGTCTATACGATCAAGACCCCACGGCGGGTTGGTTTGCGTGGTCCCGACCGTAGCTACACCATCCTCTTCTATGAACTCAACTCGCGGATCCAAGCTGAGGGCAATGGCTGCCCCCTCGGACATCCGTGCCGAAAACCCTCTGAGGGCGTAGCGATAGATATGTCCGATGCTTCCGCCGGTGGTACGAAGCATTTCGTCCGCTCGCGAGGCGACGTCGGAGCTGGGAAGGTCGTCGTTGAGGACGACAATATATTGATTGGGAATCGGTCTCCCGATTCTGTGGAACTTAGCGGTCGCCGATTGACCTTGGGCGCGAACCCCGGTCGTTGATATCGACGACATCATCAGCAATGCACCACACAGCAGAAGAATAACGATGCATCGCACAGCCAGGACTCCATTGCGAGACCACTTTGCATTTTGTAGACTAAACATACAGCACACTCCTTTTATCGGGTCTGTGTTGAGGGCAAGACAGACTTCGGCCGCCTAAGCTTGGAGCTGTCTTGCCTGTTAATTTTTGGGCAATCCGAAAATCTCATTGCCCTACCCTTCGTCAGTTGTTCTGAGACACGTGAGGTGTAATCAGGGCGCTCCTGGTCTAACCTTCTGCTATTGATCGTTTCACGGGATGGGAGACCCAGGACGCGGTAACGGGCTACTTGAACGGTTAATAGTTGTCGCTGAAATTAGTTGCTCGTTCCGCAGCACCCAACAGACGTGAAAATACTATCACACAACCACTCTCAGTCAACCGCCGCTAAGGGAAAAGAACAAAGGGTCCGCGATGCCGTGCTTATCAATCGCGTTCCATCCGCGCGGTTGGACCGGCAATACTGAATCGCTAAGAGGTCTTAAGCATGATTCATTCTCTGTGCGTCCGGATATCGAGAGTCGAGCCATCAGTCTCCAGTGTCACCATTCCGTCATGACCGGTTTGATATAGTTTTACATTACGAGTGAGGTAACGGTTAACAACTGCCGGGTGCGGGTGGCCGAAGCGGCTCCGCTCGCCAACCGAGATCACCCCGTATCGAGGATGAACCGCGTTTATGAAGGCTTCGGTTGAAGAGGTCCGTGAGCCGTGATGCGGGACTTTCAACACATCCGCCGCCAGAATCACACCGGAGGCGACAAGCGAGTCTTCGGCGGCTCGCTCTATGTCGCCTGCCAGCAATATGGATACGGAGCCGTAGACGAGCCGCAACACAACTGAATCATCATTGCCCGAAGTCTCGGGCCAGCTACTTGCGGGTAGTGGCCACAGCACCTCGATCGTTACACCATCGATCTGAAAGTGTTCGCCCGCGCTGACCCTGGACAAAACAATGCCACGCTGACGTGCCGCTTCCGCAAACCGGTCGTACTCCGAGTCAGCCGTCGGCACGTGACCCACGATGGCTTGACCAATCTGGAGATTCCGAACCACGTCTCTGAGACCGCCGACGTGATCCGCGTGCGCGTGCGTTGCAAGCACATAGTCGACTCGCGTCCGGCCCAGCGACCAGATGAACCGCGACACGACAGCTTCGCCAATCGAAAATGCATTGTCCGCGAAATTTTCGTCCTCCTCAGTTTCAGCCGTTGCGCCCCCCTTCTGACTTTGATCTCGTCTCTCGAAACGAAGTTCGCCGCCACCGTCAACGAGCATTGACTTGCCGTGAGGAAAAACCACCAGCGCAGAATCTCCCTGACCAACGTCCAGGAAGTGAACAGTCAGTTTTCCGTTTGCCTGATTGACGGCTGGCCTGATAACGGCGATCAGAGCCGATGTCATAGCGAGCGCGCAGAACAGCGACGGGACGATTCGGAGACCGGCCGGCGCGGCTCGTCTGGTTGCTGTTTGCTTTCTTACCGCAGCGCGGTCTTTTAGGGAGCGGTCGATGGTTCGCACTTGATCCACCGGATGCCATTGATCTATCAACGCGACGAGCATCGCGAGCGGCGCGAAGTACAGTGCGTAGATGATCGAATCCCAGCCTTCATAGTGCGCCACCCTGAACGTCGCCATCGGAATATCCGAAAAAGGCGCGATCGAGTTGACCAGCAAGTAGTGCGCGGCATACACCACTCGTCCGAGTTGCGCCCCAATCCAAGCGCTGAGCGCGCCGGCGGCAATCGCTCCAAGCGCTGTGAGCATCAACACGCCAGTCAAGAGTCCAGCCACTATGTTCAGCAACACCCCGACCGGCGCAATGCGATTGAAGTAGAGCGCCATCAGCGGCAGCGTCGCGAGCTGGATGGCCGCGGATGTGATCGCCAGCAGTACGATACCCCTGATTATTCCCTGCACGCGCAATAGTCCCAGCAAGCGCGCTGCGCCGGCTTTCTCGAGCCGGTAGCGAATGGGTGATCGTCGCATCTCTTCGTTGAACGCGCGATCATCCCAAAAGAGAGTCTCCGCGAAATACCTTACGGCTGGCGAGCAGGACGGCGGGTGCGGGGTGTGTGAACCAGGACGCCACTGTCCTATTTCCCGGAGCTTCTCCGCCAGCGGCAGCCCGAGGCCTACTATCGCGGCGACAGCGATAAAACTCAATTGAAACGCAGGATCATTCACCAGAGCCGGTTCCAGGGCGAGCATGATGAAAGCCGCCAGCGCAACAGTGTTGATTGAGGCTGAGCGCCGGAAAAGGAGCGGCCCCATCAAACCGATCGTTATCATCGCCGTCGCCCGGCTGACAGGCGCCGCCAGCCCGACCATAATCGCATACGCCCACAGGACGACGAGACAAACGATAACTCGCGCGGTTCTACGCCGTTTGAGCGTTGAGCGGCCCCCCAACAGCACCCACGCTATGATGCCGATGTGCATACCGGAGATCGACAGAGTGTGAAAGGTCGAGGCTTCGCGAAGACGCTCCGAAGCTGCTGGCTCGAGAAAATACCGATTGCCAACGAGCATGGCCTTCAGCGTCCCGGCTACTCGACGATTAAATCTCGAATCGAGCGCGGCCATTGTTCTAAGGCGCAGGTGGTAAAGAATAGCGAGCACCCGGCTTGCGCGGGCGTCGCCAATCCGCTCGATTAGAAGCGGACTCTTTATCACCCCTTTGAGGTCGTAACCTTGACGCTCGAGGAAGGCGTTGAAGTCGGGCGATCCTGGATTGGCGTACGAGCGCGCGCGCTCAAGCCTTACCAGCACCCGGACGCGGGAGCCGTAG
This sequence comes from Acidobacteriota bacterium, assembly GCA_038040445.1. Lineage (NCBI taxonomy): Bacteria > Pseudomonadati > Acidobacteriota > Blastocatellia > Candidatus Onstottus > Candidatus Onstottus frigus. The sequence continues at coordinate 137,015 of JBBPIG010000008.1, forward strand.
TCAAGAGCGAGGCGTTCGAATTCGCTCTGCGATTCACCGCTAGCTGTCGAGAGGATCAGCCGCGCGCGGCCGGCGGCGGCCATCGCGTCGCCGTGAACGCGAATCTCTTGCGCGTCCAGGTCCAGGTAGTAAGCACCCGGCGCAGGCTCGGGTGGCGCAGCCAGAGTGCCGGTCAACTCAACCGGATCATCGGGGCTTATGACCTTTGACTCAAAGAGGCGGTCCAGCCTTGCTGCCGTGTGGCTTGTTCGTTCGGCGAGTGAGAGCAGAGCGCCGCCGAAAGCGAAACCGATCATCAGGGCTACGCCGGCCGAGGTTTCTTTCTTGCTGAGTACAAGCTTGATCGACGCAGCGGCAAAAAAGAGCGTTGACGCGGTGACGATCAATCGCGGGGGCTCGAGACATCGGTCAACAAGAATGCCAACCACAAGCGCAGCCGTCAGGTACAAGAACGGCTGGCATCGGGGAGTTAGCGTTGATCTGAAGAAGACCTGGGACATAACACAACCATGTAGCGGTTGATACACGGATTGAAGCCCGTGTTACCCAGGTTCAACATTGATAATCCGGAGCGCAATTCGCGATCGCTTGAATCCCGCGAGGTCTATTTCCGATCAGGAATCACGGTTCACGCATCAATCATCACGCATCACTGTTCAGTTGACAACGGCGCGGGCGCGGCTCGATGATTCGGTTATGAGCTCCGGACCGGATGACCTTCAGAAGAAGGTTTTTGAACTCGCCAAAGCCACTGAATGCCCTGAAGAATCGTTTTTGATGAGGCGGTTGTCCCTCGACGACGCGGATCAGGTGCAGTCAGTCATCGATGGGCTCATGCTCTCGCTTATCAGCTTCTGCTATCACCGGCATCCGCGCGGCGAGAACGTTCACGAGGTGATGGAGAAACTGGATCACGTCCAGCCCGGTTCAACTGAAGCTTCCGAGCTCGAGCGGCGAGCGGACGACGCTGCCGCGCTTCAGATACCATTCATCGTCACGCTCAATCAGCTTGTCGAGGATTACTACCACATCAGGCGGAGATTGGAAGCAAGGCTGCGAACTGAAGAATAGCAGCAACTGCCGCGCTCGTGTTTAACCCTTCCGGTAACCCTTCGTAGAACCACCGCGGCTTCACGCCAATGGCCCGCCCGCGAAGCGCACTGCCTTGCAGAGGCTAAGATATCCTTTGCGATCCAGTTCGATAATAAAAACCGGGCGCTGTCTTGACGACAGCGCCCGATTGGCAGGTTGCACATGCGGCTTCGAGTTAGAACTCGATGCGGCCCACAAGCTGGACTATGCGCGGGTTGGTCGCCAGGCTGGTTACGCGGCCAAAGTTCGTGCTGTTAATGTTCAGACCGCCGAACTGGCTCACGAAGAAATTCGCGCGGTTGCCGACGTTGAAGGCCTCGAGGCGAATCTGCACCTTGAGGTTCTCTTTGATCGGGACGTTCTTGGTGATGGACGCGTCCCAGTTAAAGATCACCGGGCCGTTTATGAAGGCCCGCTCAAGGCTGCCGGTCTGCCCCGGCGCGACGTTGAAGAAGACCTGTCCGGCGAACGTTGGCTGGCCGAAGCCTTCCGCGCCGCGGCCCGTGCCGGTGCAGGTGTCGAGGTTGAAGTTGATTACTGACGGGTCAATGAAGAAGACGCCGCACTTGGTCTTGCGGATGCCAATCAGCTTCTTGATCTGGTCCTTGTTGAGCGAGGTAAATGGCGTCTGACGGCCGGAAAACGCGACGCGGTTCAAGGTGCCACGCGGATCGACGATGGTGATCGGCGCGCCGCTCGCCCAGCGAATTAAGTTGTTGACCTGGAAACCGCCAAACACCCGGTCAATCACCCCGCCTTTGTTCAGGAACGGTTTCCCCTTGCCGAACGGCAGTTCGTACACAGCCGCCAGATTGAGGACATGCGTCTGATCGTAGTCGGCGCGCGAGTACTCGAGCTCCGGCGAGAAGATATCTAGCACCGAATCGACCCGCGTCTGCGCCGTGCCGCCGGCATCAGTCAGCGTCTTCTGGAAGGTATAGTTCGCTTGCACGAACAGACCGTGGCTGAAGCGATGGCGGATCTCCGTCTGTAAGGAGTTGTAGTTGTACCGCGCATCGTTGGTCAGCAGCCGGGACTGCAAAATATTGGGGTTCGGCTGGAAGACCACCGTGCCGGTCAGGTTGTTAACAATGTAGGTCGCTGCCAGATCGCCAGGCGTACCCGCCGTCAGGCTGTTGAGAATCGTCGCGTTGGTCAGGCCGCCGTTGGTCCCGCTCAACAGGCCGAGCTTCGGGAAGACCGTCAACTGCTGGCTGCCCGCAACGTTCGCGTTGAAGGCCGCGCTCAACGGAATGCTCGAGTTGGTAGCGCGAGCCGCCGTTGCGAGCAACAGATTCGAGCGCGCGCGATTGAAGTCGGCCAGGAAGCCGTTGTTGAAGATGTCCAGTTGGTTGTAGTCCTTGGCCCGCAGGAGATTGGTGCTGCGGCTGCCAACATAGCGAACCTCGATAGCCGTCTGCCAGCCGATTTCGCGCTGAATGCCGAAATTGTACTCCTGCGCCCGCGGCACCTTTATGTTGGGATCAATGGCTTCGGCAGCGCCTTGCCGCCCGGCCAGCAAATTGTTATCAAGAAAGGTCCGCGGCACTTTGAGCGTCGGGGCAATGAAACTAGGTAACGCCGAGAAGCGCGCGTTGAGTTGTGCGGTGTTAGTAATCGGATTGAGCGCGCTGGCTTGCGAAATCAGACCGGCATTGGACCCTAAGGCCGCGTCCGCGCCGCGCACGAACTCGTCGTTGACGTAGCTCTCGCGGTAGCCGCCGCGCAGCACTGTCCGGCCGTTGCCCGGTAGCAGGTAGCCCAACCACTTGTTCTTCAACTCCGGCGAATAGGCGAAGCTGAAGACGGGGGCGAAGTTGTTCTTGTCGACTTTGAAGAACTTCGTGCGCTTGCTGTCGCCCGCGTTGGCGCCAACGAAATCAATCGTGGCATTCGGATTGAGAATAGCCGTCAAGGGATCCGTTCCCGCCGGAATGACCGGCTCCAGCGCCAGGCCGCTCGCCTCGCGAATCGAGGTGAACAACTCGTAGCGCAGGCCGAGGTTTAACGTGAGTTGCGGGGTCACCCGCCACGAATCGGAAAAGTAGCCAGAGTAGTTCTCGTAGTTCAACTGCCGCTCCGGCACCTCACCTTTCACCAGACCCGAAGACGGGCTGTTGGCGGCATAGGTCACGTTGGCGGTGCTGATGATGCCCCCCAGCAATGCCAGCAAGCTATTGGCCGTCGCCAACTGCGCCGTGCTGATGCCGCCAAGCGACGTGAATTGCGCCTGGTTCAACTGCGGCGTGTTCGCGTTGGTTCCAAGGTTAAAGGTCGGTATAGTTGACTGTGAGAAGGCAGGCGGGCCGAAGGGATTCACTCGGAAGAGTTGCCCCTGTATGCCGAAACGCAGCCCGTGCGCTCCCCTGATCAGCACGGCATTGTCTTGAAAATTGGTGATGACCGTGTTGCGGCCCTGCGCCTCAAAATTGACTTCCGTGTTGCTCACCAGCGTCGGGGCGATGAAAAACCCCGGTAAATCCAAAAGCCGCCCGAACGCTGGGTTGCTCTTCTGGTAGCCGCCGCGCACTTCGTTGGTGAACCTCGAACTCAGATTGAGGCGATAGGCGAGCGACAAAAACGGCGTGTGCGCATCCTGGTTGCTGGTCGGGCTCGGCGTAAAGCCTCCGGGGCCGATCTGATCCACGTCCGGCCGCAACAGGTTTTCCTTGCGGTAGCCGTAAACGCCGTTGATTGTTTGATTCGAGCTGATCTCGTAGTCCATGCGGACCGAGTAACTATCCAGATCCTGATTCTGCAGGCGATTGACCCGAAAGCCGGTGGTGTTGAGTTGATCGCCGGCCTCGGTCGTATTGCCGCCGACCGGCAGCAGGTCGAGGATGCGGCTCTTAATGACCGGATCTAGCGAAACCCCTGCGAGCTGAAGAATGTTGACAGTTTGCTTTGCCCCGGCGTTGTTGAGGAATGTAAACACCCCGTTGAAGGCATTGGGCAGCAGCGTCGTGCGCAGGGTCGACGTGGCGCTGCGCTGCCGCGTTGCCTGATAGCCGAAGAAGAAGAAGAGCTTCTCCCTCTTGATCGGCCCCGAGACGGTGCCGCCGTACTGATTGCGGTTCAGAAACGCTATCGGTACGTTCGGTTTGCCGGTCGCGGCAATATTGCCCGCCGCGTTGTTGAAGAAGCTGTTGGCCGCCAGAAACGAGTTGCGGTTGTAGATGTAGCCCGCACCGTGAAACTGATTTGCGCCGCGCGGGGTCACCAGTTGAATCTGCGAGGAGCCGTAGCCCAACTCAGCGCCGGCGTTTTGGGTGGTGATGGTGATCTCGCCGATGTCGTCAACGTTCGGGCGGTCGGGAACGAAATCAACGGCATTCGAGCGAATGAAGTTGTCCTGCACGTTTATGCCGTCACGCGTTATGTTGGTAAAGGACGACCGCTGCCCGTTGACGGCGGTGGTCTGCGCGCCGTTAGACGACACGCCTGCCTGTCCCTGGATCAAGCTTATGGGATTGCGCCCGTTGAGCGGTAGTTCGCGGACTTCTTTCATGCTGATCGTATTGCTCAATTCCCCCGAGGTGGCATTGAGCAGTTCGGCGCCGGCGGTGACGGTCACCTGTTCCTGCACGCCACCCACTTCGAGCGCCACGCTCAAGGAGTACTCTCGGCCGACGTCGATCTTCACCTCCGTCGCCGTGTAGGTCTTAAATCCCTGCTGTGTGACCTTCACCGTGTAGGTGCCGAAGTCCAGTTGCGGGAGGGCGAACGTGCCTCCCTCGCCCGTGACCACGGTTTTCTCTCTTCCGGTCGCGTTGTCTGTGACCACCACAGTCGCGCCGGCAACCACGGCCCCAGTGTTGTTGGTGACGGTGCCGACGAGGCGACCGGTGTTGGAGCCTTGCGCTGCCAATGCTGCTGGGGAAAGGCTGCTGAGGGAGCCGAGCGCCAGCAACAGGGACATGGCGTGTACGAAAGTTCTCTTGATCATTATCTATCCTCCTCGATCTGTCGTGCCCGGCGGTGCCGCCACAGGGCATTCGTGAAATTGGAACTTCGGGTCGTGATCCTTTCTGACGGATTGGTCGAAACTAGTTGAAACTAGTAAGGAACTGAAGAGTCGAATACGGCAAAGTCTATGCCGTCTGTCCATCCCGATTAAGCTGTTTAATCGCAATAGTTAAAATTGCGCGCCTAGCCTCGGTTTCCAAAAATTTGAAGGCTTCTATGAAAAAATGGATATGGTGCCCGCGTCCATGTCTTTGTGACAGATGGAGTGCTCCTTTTCCTAAGTGAAGTGCGCCCCTAACTGGCAGCGGAGCGTGGAGAATTTGCGATAGCCAAAAAGCTTAATCGTAGCACCGATGCACTATCGGCTCGAGTGCGACTGTAATCCTCGCGACTATCTGCGCAATACCCCGCGGGTTCGTCGGGAATGACTTTCGACTATGTCATCAGCACCGTTCCCGTGCATGCGGAAGTGCCCTCACCAGGCCTGAATCTTCTGCCCGCGCAATGCAATGACGCTATTCTTCGGCCTCATCGCCTTCGTCCGTTGCCGCGTCGCCTGGCGACAGGCCTTTTATCTCGGCAGAGATTTCCGCGCGCCTGGCCTTCGCGAGCTTCATTATCTGGGACAGGTGCTTACGCGCGCGGCGCGCGGCAGCCTTGTTTCCCTTTTGACGACAGACCATATTCTCGGCGGCGAACCGTCCCACCTCTACCAGAAGCTGGCCGGTGGTCGAGCCCTGAATGCGCCGATCAAACAACCGGCGTTCGCGTCCGGTGCGACGCTCGGGCGAGCCAGGCGGCGGGCCGAGGTCTTGCTTCCGTCGCTCTTCCCTTCTATGGTCCTCATCGGTGCGGCGTTCTTTCTCGGTCAGGTTGAAATCGTCGTCTGCCATCTCATTCTCCACAGCGAGTAGTGTTTACTCCTGCCGGCTGGTTCGGGTGAGTCATCCGATAACCGCTTGACCTTGGGGACCAGAAGCGTCCCGCAGCACGGGCTAGTCTATCACAGAGCGCGATGGTTGCAAGCGTATAGTCATTGGTCATTGGTCATTCGTCATTAGTCATTGGTCTCTTGAACGACCTCAACTGGCCAATGACAATGACCACTGACGACTGACCATCATGTCTTGAGCATTTCCCGAGCGTGGCGGCGCGCGCTTTCGGTGATCTCGGCGCCGGTGAGCATGCGGGCAATCTCTTCTATCCGGCCGCGCCGGTCGAGTCTATCGGCGCTGATCTCCGTCCGGCCGGCAATCGCTTCCTTGCGCACAAGAAGATGCGAGTCCGCGAATCGAGCGATCTGCGGTTGATGAGTAACGCAAAAAACCTGGTTGGTTTCGGAAAGCTTCTTGAGCTTGGCGCCAACCGCCTCGCTGACGCGCCCGCCGATGCCGCTGTCGATTTCGTCGAACACGATCGTGCGAGGGAACTCGGAAGCGCCGGCGACCGTCTTAAGCACGAGCATCAAGCGGGACGCTTCTCCTCCGGATGCGACGCGCGCCAGCGGCCGAACCGTCTCGCCGACGTTGGCCGAAAAGTAGAACTCCACTCGATCGATGCCGGTTGCGGTAAATGAAGCTGAGGCGTCGTCGCCGTCCAATTCCATATCCGAGGGTATTGTGATCTGAACTTGGAAGCGGGCATCCTCCATTGCTACTTCTGCTAGCCCGCCTTCGACGGCGCGCTCGAATTTCTTTGCCGCGCGCGTGCGCTCCTTATGAAGCTTCACAGCGCACGAGACGTAAGCGGCGCGCGCCACGGCGAGGTCTGCCCCTAGTTCCTCCTGCCGTTCATCCGATTGCTCGATTTTTCGCAGGCGGTCTTGAGAACGCGCCAGGTGCTCGAGCGTGCTTTCGATCGAGCCGCCATACTTGCGCTTCAAACGAGACAGCTCGGCAAGCCGATTCTCAATTTCTTCAAGGCGCGCCGGAGAGAACTCCAGCTTGTCGGCGAAGTCGCGGAGCGAAAAAGCAAGGTCCTCCAGCAGCGCGCGCGCGGTCTCGAGTCCTTCGAGATATTCGCGAAAGCTCGACTCGTAACCCGCAAGCTCCTCGATTCGCCTCGCCGTCTGTTGTATGCGCGTCATAGCCGAATCGCTGTCTTCATAGGTGAGGCCAAAGCTCTCGGCGCAAAGTGTCGTCAGCTTCTCGACGTTGTTGAGCCGCCGCCGTTCCTCTTCGAGTTGTTCATCCTCGCCCACTACCGGCCCCGTTCGCTCGAGTTCATCGATCTGAAATCGAAGAATGTCGATTAGCTGAAGCTTCTCGGCCGCTTCCTTGCTGTGCGCCTCAAGCTCACGCTTGACCAAAGACCAGCGTTTGTAGCAAGCGGCCACATCATCCTTCAACGCCGTCACGCCGGCGAATGCGTCGAGCAGCTCCAGGTGGGTGTTCGTGTCAAACAACGTTTGCTGATCGCCCTGCCCGTGTATATCGACAAGAAATGGCCGCAGCTCGCGAAGCAGCGACTGAGTCGCGAGTTGATGATTGATAAGTATCTTGTTTCTGCCGCTAGCCGCAAGCTCGCGCCTGATGATGATCTCGGTGTCGTCGGCGCCATCGGCTTCAATGCCCGCATTGCGCAGCAGTTCCTCGAGCTCTTGGTTGCGCCCGACTAAAAACAACCCCTCGATGAACCCGCGGTCGCTGCCTGATTTGAGGAAATCCGGCGTGAATCGTCCACCAATGAGAACGCCGAGGGCATCGACGATGATGGACTTGCCCGACCCGGTCTCGCCGGTGAGCAGATTGAGGCCCCGGTCGAACTCGACAGTCAACTCATCGATCAACGCAATCTTAGAGATGTTGAGGAATGTCAGCATTGAAGAAATTGTACGGGTGGCCCTTCGTGGCCGCCCGCCGCCGCCGCGAAGAGCCGCTCGCTCTATCAATGAGTGGTGCCCAGATCCACCCCAAACAAGCGCTCGAGCCGGATGGCGCTCGCAAACTTAGCTTCGCATACCTTCGCTGTCAAGGATCTGCTTAACTGCGTCCAGCAAGTTCTCGGCTTCAAACTCCGGGTTACATGGCCAGCGGTCGGGATGCGCAAAGGTCTCGCGACCGTAGCCTGTCATCACCAGCGCCGCGCGCGCCGAAACGTTTTCCGCAAGTTTGATATCGCTGGCCTTGTCTCCGATAACAAAGGAACGCGCGAGGTCAATGTTGTGCTCGCGCGATGCAGCATCGAGCATACCGGTTCGAGGTTTTCGGCACTCGCAGTCGAGGCGATAACGCGCATTTCCAACTTCGGGATGATGAGGACAATAGTAAACCGCATCTATTCGCGCCCCGTCGCCGGCAAGCTCTTCGATCATTCGCGAATGAATCTTGTTCAGGGCTTCTTCCGTGTACAAGCCGCGCGCGATGCCGGATTGGTTGGTTATGACAATCGTTTTGAGCCTGGACCTATTGATCGCGCGCACGGCTTCAGCGGCCCAGGGGTAGAGAATCAACTGATCGGGTGTCGACACGTATCCGGTGTCTTCGTTGAGCGTGCCGTCGCGGTCGAGAAATATAGCGCCTGAGAATTGCGGATCATTCAATTGCGGATTGCGGATTGCGGATTGCGGATTGCGGGCCACTGGGCGAATCTTAGTTCCGCACCCTGCAATCCGCAATCGCGTTCAGTAGAGCGCTTTAGCGATGCCTACCAGCGATGAGATATTGTGCTGCACAAAATCGATGCGGATCTTCATCGACGTCAGCCCTTCACGAAATCCACCGGCCGCGCGCCGCGGGTTTGGCAGAGACGTGCTGTTGCGAACGCTAAACTGCTGCGCAAGCTGAAACGACGCGCAGGCTTTTAGCGAGCCTGCTATCTTCGCCGCGCGAGAGTCGCCGGTAGAGCGCGCAACGCGGTAGGCCGCGACCAGACCTTCAGCTCTGGCTGCGGCCGGCGTCGCTCGGGGCGGGCCCGGTCCAAACCCACCCGAATAACCTGCCGGGTCGCTTTCTGAGTACTGATCAGCGATCATCGCCTCGGCGAGAGCGATCGAGTGCTCGGCGTACTTCTTTTCACGACCGATGTTGTACAGGGCTTCAAGCGCCTGCATAAGCCACGCATCCGGAGGCAACGCTCCCAACATGCGCTGCGACTCGATCAGATAGTCAGCTCCGCGCCGCGCGCAATCGAGCAGCCGCTTATCGCCATTCGATCTGTAGAAAAGAATCAACCCGAGTATCGCCTCACCCGGATAGTACAGCGATGCTATACCTTCGGGGTCGCCTGTTCGAAGCCGATAGCGCGACTCAAAGGATCCATCCCGGCGTTGCATCGCAAGGATAAGATTGGCCAGGCGAGCCGCGCTCTTACGATCCGCCGTTTTTCGATCGAGCTCGATCTGCTTTGCAAGCGCGGCCAGCGCCAACCCGTTCGCTCCAAGCTTCGCTTTGCCGTCGTAGTCCAGCACGTAGGCAGCTTCTCCGGACCGCACTGATTTAAGCCGGGTCTTTAGGAAAGTTATAGCCCGCCGCGACGATTCGAGATAACGACCGTCGCGCGTCGCCGCGTAGAGGTCGAGCAGAGACAATGCCGTACCGGCGTGCCTGACGATGTTGTACCTTCGCGATTCGAAGCGGTCTTGAGCTGGGTCGTAGTAATAATGAAAGCTCCCGTCGCGCCTCTGCATTCGGATAAGATAATCACCGCCCGCCCGAGCTGCAGCTATCAGTTGCCCGCGATTCAGTTCAGGTGCGTACGCGCTGCTGAGGGACGCGTTGGCAGCTCCTGAAGCATTTGAGAGCAGGATGACCGCGAGCAGGAACGATTTTTGTAGAACGATTCGCATCGACTAAAAGATTTAACATAACAGCACAAAGTCACAAAAGTGAGATTGATGCGCGGGGCCCGGAGAGTTTGTGGGTTCGTTGAGTTGATCTATGACGAGATGGATTAGTGGTCGGTTCGGTTAGAACACAGCGCTGGGCTAGAGATGGAAGTAGGAATGCGGATTCGCTTCCGCCTGTTCAAGAGCGAACATCGGGCCACAAACTAGAAAGGCTGCCGGCTCATTGGAGCGGGCAGCCTTTTCGTCTGATCTCGGCTTTCTAATTCACGCTGCTTGCGCGCGCTGCAGCAGAAGACGGCGCAGCTTCAATCTGGCTTTGTGCAACTGCGACTTCGAGGTGCCGGCGCTGCATCCGAGCAACCTGGCTATCTCCTCGTGCTCGTAGCCCTCAACATCGTGCAGCACGAATACGGTGCGATAGCCGTTCGGCAGTTGTGCGATCGCGGCCTCAAGGCCGATCCGATCGACGATCGGCATGGCTTCGGGGTTAATTGTCTCGGGGTCGATCGAGTCGGGCATCTCGCCGTCGTCGGTAGTCAGTTCCGAGCGAACCGATCGCTTGCGAAAATGCATAAGGACCTGGTTTACAGTCAGCCGATGAAGCCAGGTCGTGAATGCCGCTTCTCCGCGGAACGAACCGATCTTCCGATGGAGTTGAATGAATACCTCTTGAGTCAGATCCTCGGCCTCGGCCATGTTGCCCGTCATCCTCAGGCATATCGAATAGACTCGTCTGTAGTGTTTGCGGTACAGGTCTTCGAACCCGCTCATCGCATCGCCGGCCAATGCTGCGTTAAGCCCTGCGTCCGATTGAATCGATATTGCGTTGCTTGCCATCAGTCGTTCCTCCGAGTGTCCGCTCAACTTCGTAACTCCTAGAGCTGGTCGGTAGTAAGGTAGAGCGACTGACGTGCCATCTGCGCACTGTCGGCATCGCGCCGAAGAACCCTCGTGTTTATCGGGTTTATCTAAGCCATGGGCTATCCTCGGAGCACTGACTGGCAATGGCTTTAGCTGTGGTTATCGTGTGGGGTCACCCCAAATAGTATGCGCGGGCATGAGCAAAGGACAGGCTGGACTCAGGAGCTTGAGGGTGCCTGGAATCGACGGGCAAGCAGCTCTGCGATGCTTGCCAACAATGATTCGTCCGCCTGGGTAAAGGCGTTTTCGAGGTCGCTGTCGATGTCTATCTGACCGATAATCTCTATCCCGTCTCGGATAAGCACGACGATTTCCGAGCGCGTCTCGACGCTGCAGGCGAGATAGTTATCAAGCCGGGTAACGTCGCCGATAATCTGATTCGCGCCCTCGGCCACCGCAACGCCGCACACCCCGATTCCAATCGGGATGTGGGTATGCTCGGTGGGCTTGCCAATGTAGTTGTGCAGGACAAGCGTGTCGCCTTCGATCAGGTATATTCCCACCCAGTTGTAATGCTCGCGCTCCTGTTTGAGGATCCTTACCGTAGATTGAAGCACTTCATCGCGCGATGCCGGGGAGTTAACCACCACTTCAACAAGGCTCGCGATCTCGTCAGCGGTCTTCATCGATTCACAGGACTCCCGTTCCTTGGTTATTAACTAAGTCACTCAGAATAGGACGCCCGGACTATCGAACGCAAGACACGCTGCGAGTTGGCTACGCTAGAGTTGACCGGCACAACACCCAGGGTTTGCACTTTCGTTGAGTTCGAGCAGTCATCTTGATAGACTGCCCCCTAAACGCACATGAGAACAGAACGCAGGCGGTCTGGCTGGCAAAACCGGTTCTTGAATACAGCCTCTGAGTCGCAGCAGGGTGATGATCGAAACAATCGCTACAGCCGATAGCAACCGCGAGCTCGCGCCTGGCTATCGACTTCTTACGCTGGATCTCAAAGAGGACGTCCCGGTGCGCGCCGGGCAATTTGCGATGCTGAAACCGCACGCTTCGCTTGAGCCTCTGCTGAGACGCGCGCTCGCGGTCTACCGAGTTCACAGCCCGCGTCGCATCAGCTTTTTGTATCAGGTCTTAGGGCGTGGCACCGAGGCGCTGGCGCGCGTAGAAAACGGCGGCGCGGTCGAAGCGCTCCTTCCGCTCGGCAATAGCTGGCCGGACGCAATCGGAGCCAATCAACGGGTGATCGTTGTCGCGGGAGGCATCGGCTCTGCCTCGGTCTTCATGTTGTGCGAAAAACTCGCGAGCACTGGAGTCGATACCCAATTGCTATTCGGCGCCAGGAGCGAGCCCACGGCCATCGGGTGCGGCCTCGAAGACTTCCGTGCTCTTGGCCTTCCGCTCACGCTCACTACAGACGACGGCAGCCTCGGTGAACAAGGCTTTGTTACCGGAGCGCTGGAACGCGAGCTTCTCCGGAGCGGCCGCCCGCGCTCGACGATCTACGCCTGCGGGCCTTGGGTGATGATGAAGCGAGTCGCCGAGATAGCTGTTCAGTTTGAAGCCCGCTGCTTTGTTTCGCTCGAAGCGCCCATGGGCTGCGGCTTCGGCGTGTGCGTGGGCTGCGTAGTCGCCGTTAAAACAAGAGGAACGAACGAATACGGTTCATATAAGCGCGTTTGCACTGACGGCTCAATATTCCCGGCTGAATCGATTAGATGGGAAGTGGATCCGATCGCCCACTAACAATCTCGATGCGGGTTCAGGACTAGCGATCTCATTTCGAGCATACAGCAAACATGGCAGACGGAACTAACAACGATCCGAGGCTCGCAGTCGAGATCTCTGGCATCCGTTTCAACAACCCGGTGATTGGAGCATCCGGCACTTTCGGATACGGGCTTGAGTTCGCGGACCTCATAGATTTGAACAGGCTTGGCGGCTTCGCTACCAAAGGGCTTTCAGCGCGCCCGCTGCCCGGCAACCCGCCTCCTCGAATCGTTGAAACGCACGGCGGTATGTTGAACGCGATCGGTCTTCAGAACATCGGTGCGCGCGCGTTCGTCGAAGAAAAGCTTCCCCTGCTTGCGCGTTACGACACGCGAATCATTGCAAACGTGTTCGGCTATTCGGACGACGAATACATCGAAGCCATCACGATCCTGAACGACGGCGACGGTATCGCAGCCTATGAGCTGAACATATCGTGCCCTAACGTAAAGGAAGGCGGCATCGTGATCGGCAATTCGCCCACCGCAGCAGCGCGGCTCACTGAGAAAGCAAAGCTGGCGTCCTCTCGACCGCTCATAGTCAAGCTATCTCCAAACGTTACTGATATCGCCATACTGGCCCGTGCGATCGTCGACGCCGGAGCAGACTGTATTTCGTTGATTAACACAATCGTAGGGATGTCGATCGATGTGAACACACGGAAACCGCGGTTGAGCTACGGCACGGGTGGGCTGTCAGGCCCGGCTATTCGCCCGATCGCAGTTCGCATGGTTCACGAAGTAGCGAGAGCCGTTGACGTGCCGCTAATCGGCATCGGCGGCATAGCCTCTGCCGCCGACGCGCTTGAATTCATTATCGCCGGCGCAACCGCGATTCAGATCGGAACAGCCAACTACTATGACCCCACAGTCACGATGAAGGTGATTGACGGCCTTACAGCACACTGCGAAAGTCACCACATCGCAACGATCAAAGGCCTGATCGGCTCGCTAGAATAGGGGTGCCTTAACTCAGCGGTACGCGACAAATCTTGACTTCGCATTCCGCTCGGCGTATAACCTGTCTGCCCCGATTCTAAAACAAGCGAGCAGGTACTATCGCAGATCGCAGACAGCGACTTCTTAAACTTCGGGGCTTCCTCACGCCAGAGAGTCAATTGCAGTAATGAGGTTCTTGCGAGCAAATAAAACGGGGATAGATAGAATGAAATTAGTCAAAGGTGAACCCAACGAGTCAGATTTCGGATGGATAGGTCGCGGGATCGAAGTTAAGGGCGACATAGCATTCGCTGATCGGCTTCAAGTCGATGGTAATGTTACGGGCAAGCTGAAATCCGACAGCGGAACTCTCATAGTAGGCGAGTCGGGCCGGCTCGATGCGCAAATCGACGTCGGCGTTTGCGTAGTTCACGGAGAGCTTCACGGCAACCTAGTCGCGCGGTCCAAAGTCGAGATTCGCAGGACCGGTCGCGTTCACGGAGACGTGGTTACGCCAGTGCTGCTAGTCGAAGAGGGCGCGGTGTTCAACGGGGCAATCAGGATGACCCAGGAAACCGGCGCCCGTCTGCTCGAAGAAGTCCGGCCGAGTGATGTTGACGCTGAGGGCCGCCGGCAAGCAAGCGGCGCATAAATCATCTTAAGGTAGTCCTCTCCCTCGCGTTGAACTCCGAAAGACAGCGGTAGTGTCCTAATCTTGTGTTGGCCGACCAGGACACTATCAAGCGACCGCGTATTTGGACTGCGGTGGCGTCTTTGCGTTGCCACCGCTTTCTGTCGTTTCGTGGGCGATAACCAAAAGCGGCGGCAACGCACAAAGGCCGCCGCAGTCCAAATATTCCGTCGCCCGTAATCGGGTCGTGCGCCCAGGCCACCTGCAAATATCAACACAAGATTAGGACACTACCGCCCCGGCTTGAATCGAGTTCTTCTCGCCGCTATATTCGAAACTGGCGATGATGATTTGTAGTATTCAAGAGAGAGCGACGATCGAGGCGGCTCATTAACCCTTTCCGAGGAAGCGATGCTACCGGCGACGACAACCACCCCAATCCCCTCGAGCGTCAAGGACCAGCTCATCGTCGCGCTGGATGTGCCGGATCGCGACAGCGCGTTGCGGCTGGTCGAACGGCTGAGCGGCGCCGTCGGGATGTTCAAGATCGGGAGCCAGCTCTTCACCGCCGAAGGCCCACAGCTCGTGCGCGAGATTGTAACTGCCGGAGAGCGCGTGTTTCTTGACCTCAAGTTTCACGACATACCCAACACTGTAGCCGGCGCGGTTGAATCTGCGGCTCGGCTCGGGGTCTCAATACTAAACGTGCACACCCTGGGCGGGTCGGAGATGATGCGCGCGGCCGCACACGCGGTCGGCGATCGCGGCTTGCTATGGATCACCCGGCCAGCAGTGCTCGGCGTAACGGTTCTCACGAGCATGGACAAATCCGATCTTTCCGACGTCGGGATCACGCCGGACTTGAGCTCCGAAGTTGTACGCCTGGCCGCCCTCGCGCAGGATTCAGGATTGGACGGCATAGTCGCGTCGCCACATGAGATTCGCCTGATCCGCGAGCGCATCACAGCAGAGCGGTTCATCATACTTACACCTGGCATACGTCCGGCGTGGTCGGCGAAGGCCGACCAGAAGCGCATCGCAACTCCTGCCCACGCGATACGCGACGGCGCCGACTTTATCGTCGTCGGACGCGCCATCACCGACAGCGCCGACCCGCGCGCCGCCGCCGAACTAATCCTTGAAGAGATCAATGCCGAGTAGCCGATTCGGCAGCAACCCCAGCAATCAATGATAAGCCAGGCGCCGCCGCAGTATCGAGTCGAAGGCTCGGGCCCCCTGTTAATCTACATCGCCGGCCTGGATGGTACGGGCCAGCTCTTCTTCAAGCAGATTCCGCCGCTCACGCGCTCCCGTCGCGTAGTAACGTTTCGATCTCGCGAAGGCGGCCGATTCACGTATGAGGATTTGACCGATGATCTGGCTGCGATCATCCGGGACCTTGGAGAAAAGCAAGCGACGATACTGGGAGAATCTTTTGGCGGGACCGTCGCGCTCAGCTTTGCGTTGCGCTATCCACAGATGGTCGAAAGGCTGGTGGTGATCAATTCGTTTCCGCGCTTTCGGAACCGGTTCACGATCAAGCTCGGCGCGATGCTGGCCTCAGGCTTGCCGTTTCGGTTGCTTTGGCCGGTGCGGCGAGCGGCGAACACTCTGGGCTTGCTTGTAGATGAAGTGAGCCGCGAAGATCGACGCATCTTCTGGAAAGCGATCCGAACAGTCAGCGGCGAAGCTTACGCGCGGCGCCTTCATCTCATCGCTGAACTCGATCTCGAGGACCGCCTCTCCGAAATTCGATCGCCCGCGCTGTTCATCGCCGGCGATCGAGACCTGCTGATTCCATCCGTCAAAGAAGCGCACGCGATGGCCGCGCGAATGCCCAACGCAACAGTGAAGGTGATAAGAGGTGCAGGCCACGCATGTTTGCTGGGCAATCGAGTCCGCCTCGCCGAGCTACTCGCGGAGTAGTTACCTCTCGTCTGCGGGACGCTGCCACTACGAGCCGTCTTCTGCTTAGGTGAGTCGAGTGCGGTCCACACAAATCTCAAGGCTGTTTTGGCGAATGGCGCAACAGATACTTCTTTCTAAGTTCTTTTCTGACGTACATCAGAAACCGGCCAGTTGATCCGATCGCTTTGTACTCGCTCATTACCCCTTCCAGCTCGGGATACTTGAGAATAGCGAGATCCCCATTGAAGAAGCCGATTTCGTCGACTATGTACTTGGGCTGAGTCTCTTCAAGATCGCGCGCAAGCTGAACGCGCGCTTTGGCGGTGGCTGCTTCGTCAAGGAGTGAACGGTAGTCATCGCCGAAGTAGTGAACATCAGCGGGGACTCCCGTAAGCGGCTGTGTGCTCAAGTATTGAGAAGCCGGAAGCAGCCCCGACCAAAAATAAATCTCAGGCCGGTACCCCCAAACGAAAACATAGTCCGCGGGCCCGTCTACTGCGCGAGTACGCGGGCCGCCGGCACGAATCGCTTCGAGCCCGAGGTGGTCCGCGGCAGCGGCGCCATCGGGAAGGTCCCTCACTACGGCGGCCACCATTCGTTCTTCGCGATCGCGGACACTGTGATACCAGGTCGCGTTTGCCGCGCTGGTGGTTCCCCGCGCCCAATCAACTGCGAGTAGTACGCCGCGGCCGTGAAATCTAACGAGGGTGAATATGAATCCGATGAGGAGCAGTGCGATCGCAGCTCTTCGAAGGGTCCTGCCCCGAGTGCTCAGGGACGACAGGATACCCGTCAGTCCCCGTGCGCCTATCAGGCATAGGCTGGGCAAAGTCTGGAGGAAATAGTGAGCATAGAAGCGCCCGCCAACCATCACTCCTGCGAACGATACCGCGAACCAAATAAGCAGCAGCACGTCTGCCCGGAATATGCGCACAACTCTGAAACTAGCTCCTGCAGCCTCATCTGTGCCACCGCTGTGATCCCGCATCTGGCGAGCCACGGTCACGCTGACGAAAACAAGCCCGATCAAAAGAGTGTCGTTGAGCGCCAGATAGTTCAATCCGCTATTCATTGCAGACACGGCGATCTTGCCCGCGGAATAGTATCTGCCGTAGCGCGCGCCCCAGTCCCAAACATACGTCCAGTAAGCTGACAGCGAGCGTGTAGCCGCAATGTAAGCCAGGAACGGGAGCGAGCTGGCGAGGAGACCAGCCGCAGCAAGCACAAACAAACGCGATCCGGCGAGCGTCCCACCGAATTCTTTGCTGACAGCCTCGATCGCCCTTGCGGCCGGTTGTGCCGTTACGGTTTTTGCTGATCGTTTTGAATCGGCTAAGTTCCATCTTCTTGACATGAAAAGGACCGCGGCGAAGAAGATGAGGTCGAATATTGCTTTGGGGTTTACTTGAAAAGCTACGCCCACCAGCGCTCCGCCTGTCAGCGCTAGCCAGTCTTTACTCGATCGGTTGCGATTTGCATCGCGCGCATCCAAGCCGGATCGGACCAGGAGATAAGCCCCGGCCGAATAAGGCATCACCATTAGGAAGTCCGTGCTGAGCATTTGTAGATGTGGGTAGGTGGTGCTGAACACTGCAAACATCGCGGCAGCAAGCAACCCGACACGCTTGTTGTAGAGCCGCGAACCGAACAGGTAAAGCACTCCCGAGATCGCCACGGAATATGCAATTGTGAACAGGCGAATAGTCAGGATGTGCGCGCCGAAAATCCAAAACAGCAGCGCGTAGACGAACGGAAGCACCGGCGGCTTATCAAAGTAGATCGCGCTATAAAGCGCCTTGCCGCGCAACATCTCCTCTCCCACCGTGAACCACAGCCCGTCGTCCTCATAGAGATGACCCGCATAGAAGATCCGCAAGATGAAGCCGACCGCTGCAATGATCACAAACAGTTTCAGAACTGTTGCGCGCGTAACGCGGTCCTGCTCGTCGGTCAGTTCATTCTGCTGATCGGCGAGTCCTGCGTTTATCATCGGGAGAATTGAGCGCGTAGTCGGATCAGAGGGCGTTGAGAGTCACCGGCGCAAGCGTCGCAGCAGGCGGGTCGCTATGCGCGCTGAGCACACCATCGAGTTCATCGGCGAGATCAGCTCTAACGGCGGACAACGACTCGAAGTCAAAAAGCTGCCTGTCCAGCAACTGCGAAGGCCTGACGTTGGCGAGCGCCTTCAGCATCGAGTTCCGCACTTCAAGAATCTCACACTGAAGTTCGTCGATCAGCCGCTTTACTCGCTTGCGTTTTAGGTTCTCCTGCGAACCGCACAGATCGCAAGGAATGATCGGATACTGTTGGGTTTCGGCGAACGCTGCGACATCGGACTCCCAGCAATAGGCGAGCGGACGGATGACCATGTTGCGTCCGTCATCGCTTCGAAGAGCCGGCGGCATCGCTTTCAGGGAGCCGCTGAAGAACAGATTGAGCAGGAATGTTTCCAGGATGTCGTCCGCGTGATGACCCAGGGCGATCTTCGTGCAGCCTTCTTCGACCGCCGCGTTGTAGAGAATCCCGCGACGCAGCCGCGAGCACAGAGCGCAAGTCGTCTTGCCTTCAGGCACGACCGATTTCACGATTGAATGAGTGTCGCGCTCGATGATCCGAAACGGGACACCCTGTGCCTTTAAGTATTCTGGCAAGATGTACTCGGGGAAGCCGGGCTGTTTTTGATCGAGGTTCACCGCAAGCAAATCGAATCTGACCGGCGCGCGGCGCCGGAGGTCTGATAGCAACGCGAGAAGCGTGTAGCTGTCCTTTCCGCCGCTTAGGCAAATCATCACGCGGTCGCCGTCTTCGATCATGTTGAAGTCGGCGATGGCGCGGCCGACTCCACGAAGCAGCTTTTGCTCGAGCTTCTCAGTTTTGTTTTGTACGTTGGTCTTTGACATCAAGGAAGGTTGATACTAGCATAGCGACGCTAGCGCCTGCCAAGAACAGCCCGGCTTATCACAGTTATGATGCCTTGTCCGATTAGAGTTGAATGTTACGCCGGCACGCGCGCCGAAGAGTCGCCAAGGCGAATCCGTTTCAACTGGCGCGAGCACGTCGTGGCTCTCGTGCTAGCCGAGTCCGTCGAGGAATCGCTCTCGTCGCGTCAACAAACGCGGCGTTACAAGCTCCTGACTGACGAGGGGTTGGTGCTTGAAGTTGTCCGCACGAGTGACGGTTCCTGGTACCTTGTGTCGTAGCGGGATGCTTGCGACTCTCATTGCCCCTCATCGTCGGCTGGGGCGGCTGGGGTTGTCAGTTCTCCGACGCAATGGATCTTCATCGACAACGAGATTACCGCGTCGCTCAACCGGCCTGCCATTACGATGACTGTCTCGCCGCGCTCGGCTAGCTCGAGATCGAGTAGCGCGCGGTCCGCGAGCGGCAACAAGCCATTCACTACCGAGTTGACGCCGTCGAGCACACAAGGCTCGACTCCCCAGTTGACCGAGAGCTGGCGGCGGATCTGCTCGGTGGGCGCAAGCGCGATTATTCGTTGGCTCGGTCGAAGCGCGGCGATGTGCCGGCCCATATTCCCGCTCTGAGTGATTACGACAATCGAACGGCAGCCCACTTCGTCGGCAGCGCGGACCGCGGCCTCGGCGATCGCCCGTCCGTAAGAACCGGTTTGCCGGTCGAACACAGACTGCCTCATCAGCTCTCTCGCGGGGACATCCATCTCTTCCGTCGAGCGAATGATCCGGTCCATCATAGTCACCGCGTCGACAGGGAACCGGCCCACTGCGGTTTCGCCCGAAAGCATCACGGCATCCGAGCCATCTAGGACCGCGTTTGAGACGTCTGACGCTTCGGCGCGAGTGGGCCTCGGGTTGTCGATCATCGACTGAAGCATCTGCGTCGCAGTGATGCTGAGCTTTTGAGCGATCAAACAATCGCGAAGGATTTTCTTCTGCAGCACCGGCACGCGTTCAGGCGAAGTCTCCACCGCGAGGTCTCCGCGAGCGACCATCACGCCGTCCACGACGTCCAGGATGTTTGCGAAGTCGTCGACAGCTTCCGGCTTTTCGATCTTGGCGATCAGCCGCGCGTTTCCGCCGAACTGTTTGATCAGCTCACGCGCGCGGCGGCAGTCATCCGCGCTGCGGACGAAGGACTGGGCAACGAGATCGACTCCCCGTTCAATTCCGAATTGTAGATCGGCTATGTCCTTTTCGGTGATCGAGGGAATCGAAACTCGAGCGCCGGGCAAATTGATGCCCTTGTGATCGTACAGGACGCCGCCGTGAATCACGCGCGCAGTGACTTCGTTTGGTGTGGTGTCGATGACTTGAAGCTCGATCTGGCCATCGTCGATGAGAATGCGGTCGCCTTGATGAACGTCGCGAGCCAGAAGCTGATAGTTGGTCGAGAAGCGGGTGGCGTCGCCCTCGATCTCTTCGCTGATGATTCGAACCTCGGCGCCGTCCTCGAGAAGAGCGTTGCCGTTGCGAAGCTTGCCCGTGCGAATCTTCGGGCCGGAGATGTCGAGCATCGCCGCTACTGGTTTCTCGAGTTGATCGGCAACGCGTCGAATGCGAGCGATGATCTCGCCGTGATGCTCTCGCTCGCCGTGGGACATGTTGATGCGAGCGACATCCATCCCGGCGAGCATCAGTTCTCGGAGCCGTGCTTCCGAATCGCATGCCGGACCGATTGTCGCGACTATTTTCGCTCGACGCATAAGACGTGTAAGGGCGACCTGGGAGCGCAGCCTCTTTCCGATGACGGCTATTCTCTTCCTCGTGAAGGCCAGGCAGGCAGGGATGCCTGCGCTCCCAGGGTTATGACCCAGCCAGCGCTTGATTCACCGCTTCATCCAGCTCTTTTCCGTGCGACTGGCTGTAGCCACTCAGGTGCTTGATCAAGCGGCCGTCACGGCCGAATACCAGCGTCTGCGGGATCGTATCGTCTTCGGTGCCCAGGTAAGAGGTGAACATTTCTTCTGTGGCCAGACCTACCGTGTAGGTTATGCCGTAGTTGTCGATGAACTTGCGAATGTCCTGAGGCGAAGATCTGCCTCGATCGTCTATGTGCAAGCCGATGACCTCAAGCCCGCGGTCACGATTCTCCCTCGCTAACCGTGCGAGCTGAGGAGTCTCAAGCCGGCACGGAGCACACCACGTCGCCCAGAAGTCCATCACCAACACCTTGCCGCGATAATCCGAGAGCTTGATCGTCCGGCCATCGACCGTGCGCACGTCGAAGTCAGCAAGCACGATCTTCGATGCGGGATTTGAAACTGAAGTGCCCGGAAGCACCACCATCGAGTCGGCCTTCTCATCGGGATGAGCAGTCAGCAGGGTGTAGCCGATCGTCGCTATCAGAACAACCACGACTAAGGTGGCAATAATACGACCCGGTGTCCATAGAGTGGGTTGCGTGTTGCTCTCAGCCATCACTACCTCCAGAGATCGCCGTGGGGGGACGTGAAGTCGGATTCTCAATCCTGCTGCAGTTGCTCGGTATCTTCGGAAACGTCTCTCAGCGGGATCGAGACGCTGTACTCCTCGCCAGCCCACCTGCCCAGGTCGATGACGCGGCACCGCTCGGAGCAAAAGGGCCGGTCGGGATTGTCATGCCATTTGGTCGGCTTTCCGCAGATTGGGCACTTCATATTCAAATCCATCGTTTGGTTTGCCTCGGGCATGATACTACGAAGCAGGCCGACTGCTGAACAGCAAAGACGCCGAGCACGCGAGAAAGGAGTTCCCACGTACTCGGCGTCTATGTGGCTTTGCCTGAGTTCTAACGCTGCGTCGAGTTTGTAACCATAGCGCCCGAACGCGCGGGTTCGTTCATCACCAGGTTCTCGATGAAGAACTCCATCATCCGGTCAGGGCGAAGACCCGAGTGACCCAGATCTGGACCCACCTGCACCTCGAAGCTCTTACCCGCTTTTTGCAAAGCTTGAATGAGCTGCATCGCGTTGTTCGGGTGCACGTTGTTATCAGCCGTGCCGTAGTAAATCATCAATCGGCCCTTCAGCTTGTCCGCGAAGTTGATCGCGTTGCCAGCTTCGTAGCCTTCCTTGTTCTCCTGAGGAATCCACATGTATCGCTCAGTATAGATCGTGTCGTAGTGATACCACGAAGTCGGCGGCGATGAAGCCGACGCAGCTTGAAACACATCGGGATAACGCAAGATCGCAAGCGCCGAAGCGTAGCCGCCATAAGATGTGCCAAAGATGCCTACGCGGTTCTTGTCAACATAAGGTCTCTCGCGCAGCGCTTTCACTCCGGCGGCCTGATCGTCGATCTCGGGCACGCCCAGTTTCAAGTAGATCGCGTCGAGAAACCGCTTTCCGCGTCCCGCGGCGCTTCGCGAATCAAGCGTGGCGTAGAGGAATCCATATTCAGTCAGGGTGCTTGGGAGAGTAAATGTCTCGCGCGCGCCGTTCGTCGCAGGACCGGCATACACGCTGACCAGCAGCGGATACTTCTTACTTGGATCAAAGTTCGACGGAAAGTGCAGCAGTCCGTGCAGCTCAGTCGCGCCGTCGGCGGCTTTGTACTTGATCAACTCGACGCGCTTCAGACCGAGCTGGTCGAACTTGGCCGTATCGCTCTTTGCAAGCTCGGCAACCAGTTTGCCGTCCCCGTCCATCAAGCGCGTCGCCGGTGGCGTATCGTGCGTTTGAGCCACGTCGATGAAGTGCCGGCCGTCAGGCGCAACGTCTACAGTGTGGTTGAAGGCCGGATCCGTCAGGCGCTTGTCACCTTTGCCATCAAGCCCGACGCGATGAAGCTGAAGCTTCATATGATTGTCGCCGTCGCGAGCCATGTAGTAGAGCAGCCCGGCCCCCTCATCGAGCTTAACAATCGCGCCCACTTCAAACTGGTGATTAGTAAGAGGCGTTATCAGCTTTCCGCTCAGATCGTAGAGGTAGAAGTTTTTCCAACCGTTGCGCTCGGATTCCCAGATGAACCGCTTGCCGTCTTTTAAAAACTTCATCGGTGGGTGATTCTCGGTCCAACTCGCCGGCCACTCTTCGCGAACGATGACGCGGCACTTGCCGGTCTCGGGACTCGCAGCCGTGAACTCCATTATGTTCTGACGGCGGTTTGTTCTGTTGAATAGCAGCTCGCTGCTGTCCGGCGACCACTGCACGTTATAGGCGTAATGTCCGACGACCGAGTTATCAAACGGTTTGCCGTCTCGGATGTCGAGCTTCACAGTCTTCTTCGTATCGACGTCGTAGATCAGCAAGTCCGCGATCGGATTGTTCACACCCGCCTTCGGATAGGCTTCGACGTCCATCTTGCTTTGAAGCTTGGTTTGATCGAGCTGCAGGAAGTAATCCGGCACCGGGCTCTCATCGAAACGATAGAAGGCGATCTTCTTGCTGTTGGGCGACCACCACATCGCCGTTACCTGATCGAGCTCTTCGCCGTAGACCCAGCTCCCGGTGCCGTACTTGGTGCGGGCCTTCTCGTTGCCATCGATTGTGATCGCCAATTCGCCGGAGAGTGCGTCGCTCAACCAGAGATTGCGATCGCGATAGAAGGCTTTGAACTTCTTGTCGGGCGATTCAGCCGAAGAATACTGCCGCCCGCGCTCGGGTCCGCCCGCCCGTCTGCGACCGCTAGGTCTCTCGGCATCGGGAGGCGCCAGTCCGGCTTCGGTGGCCGCGCGAGTAGCGATGTCATAGCGGTAGGTCTTGCCGTCTTTGTAATAGTCGAGAGCCTTTCCGTCATCCTGCCATTTGACGTTCAAAGCTGCGAGCTTGACCGAGCCGGGAATTTCTTTGGACATCTTCTGGTACTGGTCGTACCCGGGCATCGTCTTGAGACGATCCTGCGCGCGCGAAGTTATCGGCAAGATCCCGAGCGTCAGCAGCAGCGCAGCAACAACACCGTGACAGAGGGTTCTGTTCTTGATCATCCAAGTCTCCTTCTATGAAGTGCCTAATGGCTGACTATATCGATCACAGTCGATGCGTCCGCTGGGGACGAGTCAGGCGGCTTGACGCGACTTCGCCAACTCGTGCAGCGTCTCTGGGGCGATGTCGGCTCCATTGGGCCACGTTACTGTACCACCCTCGAGGAAGAACCTCTCGAAATAATGAACATCCTTTAGGGGCTCGAATACAGGCCCCTCCAGCCATTGCGCAAAGTCGATGGTTTCCTCAACTCCGTCGTTGAACGTAAGTTTTATCAAGTACCCGCCGCGGTACTCGGCTTCAATCACTGTCGGCAGAAACTCCATAGCGCCTCCTCACTCTAGCGGATCGATTTTCTCAAGGCGTGGCTCGTTGCTTTTGGATGTGCCCATCTGAGAAGCGAGCATTTCGCTCGCAACTTCGTATTCAACGGCGAGCGCTCGATAGGACTCTTGAAAACCGCTGCGCCTTTTTGCTTTTCTGAGAAAGGCTTTGTGGTCATGCCGGATGGGTTTGTATTTGGTTTCAGCCGTGAATCAGATAGTCGCTCAATCTTTGCAGAAGGCGATTGTGACGTTCAGAGGAAATCGAACCAATTGAACCGAGCATTCAGTCCGCTTCCAACAAAGTCTGCGTCTGCCGGAGAGATTACTTCATCGAAGTCTTTGACGGCGTGGCGCAGTTGCGTACTCACACCGCAAACAAGCATATCCCGAAAAGGCGGCATCGCGCGCAAGATAATTGCTGGACGATCCTTGACCACTCCGTTAGCTTGTGGCATTGCCACGATGACTACATCACCTTCCTGCATATTCGGCGTTCGCTTCCTTGATCTGGTCGCGTGAGTACTCGGGCTCATCATCACCGTAAGCCCGCGCTAGACTCTCTAAGGCAAGCCACGACCAAGCTTCGCGTTCTTCGTCGGAAGCGCGCGGCACCACAGTGACAATCAGTTCCGTGTTTGGTTCAAGCTCAAACGGCTCGTCCAGGACGATCAGCTTGCCGTCAAAATGAGCACGTAGAGTTACGGTTTCCATTTCCCCAACCCCTCCGAGAAGAGTTCTACAATCCTGTTATTTCGTACTTCATTTTCCCGCACAACCCAACCTTGCGGCAAGATCCAGAGCCGCTAGCACGCCCTCTAGGGTGAGGCGGCCGTGGGCCTCCAGTATTTGATCAATGGTTCCCCAGCCGCAAGCTTCTCAAGGATGAGTTCGACCGTGATGCGTGTACCGGCAACAACGGGTTTACCCATCATGATCGATGGAACGGATTGCAAATAGTCTCTCGCTCATGCCATTACCCGCTGCATTATACAGGCGAGTGTGCGCACAAGACTACGCAGCGTCGGCTGCGGCCTCCCACCCGAACTGCACGCGAACCGCACTTACCGGTCCGCTGTTCGCCCGAGTCTAGACTTGTTGCCCAGCTATGGGTTATGCGGGGCGGGCGTTGGCGAACATCGCATACCCACTGATTGCCTTAGCCACTACGCGAGGCAGTTCCTTCTCCAACGCCGCCGATTTATCATGATACTTGGCGAGTTCGGCGGCAGTCTCCGGTTTCCCGGAAACATAGCGCAGTCCCGCGTCGCCGATCGCAGCATCCATCTCGATGGCTTGTTCCACCAGTCGTGCTAAGTCAGCGTAGACTCTCTGATCCATTCCGGCGATCACCGCGTGTAGACCAGTGATCCGCGGCAGCAACGCATGAATCTCCTCATCGTACTGGTCGATTCGTTTCTGAGTTAAGCGTGATGGCCCATATCGGGCTAACCAACAAAGCCAGCACATCGAGTGCGAGGCCTTTGCAAGGTCCGTCGCCAACTCCTTCACAGCAGAGCGTATGTCATTTGCGAAGGCGTCCGATAGCCCGCGGAGCCATTTCTCGCGCTCCAACCGAGCTTGACGCTGACTGTTGAGCAACGCCCCGCCGACCACTGCCAAAGCGCCAATCAGTGCACCGAGCACCGGATAAAAAGCAGGCTCCATTGAGTGTTTCAACCTCCATTTTCTTCGCCGACCAACTGCCTCAGTCACACAAAACCATTCGCAATAGTCGCTCCTATTGAGGCAAGCTCCGACTCGCTGCCCTCAATTCGCTCATCGCCTTGTAGATCGGATGAACCTTGCCCTCTCCGAGATAGGCATCCAGGAAGTTCCAAGTCGTCAGCCCATCATCACTCTCAGGCTCCAGCAAGTAAGCCGCGAGCGTGCCCAGCGGTTGAGCCGCGCGAACGATGATCGAGCCTGCGGCAAATGTCATCGTCTCTTTTTGGTAGTGACCAGTGAGCGTCACTGCAGTGTGACCCTGGAATGCTCGACCGGCCTTCTTCACGCTGTCAATCACGAAGCTCTCGACTTCAGTCGTCAGCGGCGACGTCATCTCTTCGACTGCGATGCCGTGCTGAAGCAGCTTCTCGATCACCGCGCGAGTTCCGTCTTCGCGGCGGAAGATGTAAGCGCGGGCGGTCGGAACGCTGCGCTTCGCCGCGAACAGTCCGAAGTCCTGCATCGCAACCTTCGTGAACTTGTCTTCGAGCATCACCGTCATATCGCGGCCCGAACGCGGGTTCTTTACCTTGGTCACTTCGCCGACCAGAATCTCGACGGGTTTGGGAAGCGGTTTCAGTTCGTACTCGACGCCCATCTGAAAAGGCGGACCGTTCAGGCCTCGACGAATCGTGTCGAGATCAACTTGATTGGCGAGCTGCACGAACTCAGAGCCGTGCGTCGCAGAGTACTTGAGAATCTTTTCGACAAAGGCTTCGGTCACTTCGACGCGGCGGCGAAAGTCGAGATAGCTGTAAGCTTCAGACAAGATCGTCAGCCGATTGCGAAACCCAACATAGTTCTGCCCGATGCGCGGCTGGTGCGTGAACGCTTCCCATCTTCGCTTGTCGGGCTCGCCGGGTTTGGGCGCCTCGCCTTCGAAGTTGCCGTAGTAGTAAGTTCGAAACTTGTGCTGCGCGAGCATGGCTTTGGTTATCGCCGGCATCATCTTCTCGCGATGATAAGCGATGATTCGCGGATCGATCGCCGGGTTGAGCGGGATCGAATAGGTCAGATGATATCCGTGATACGAGCCGTTGGTCGTGTGCAGATCGACGGTCAGATGCGGGTCCCAGCGATTGAACAGCCGAACCATCGATTGAGCTTCGGGGGACTCCAGCTTCATGTAGTCGCGATTAAGGTCCAACCCCTTCGCGTTCTCGCGCACGCCGACGCCTCCTAGCGGGCCGTTCTGAGCCGTGCGATTCATCACGTTGATCTTCTCGTTGCCGTCCGCATTGTAGATCGGCGCGATAAGGATGATCAGCTTGTCCAGAAGCGAGCGCATCTCGCCGAGCACGATTCGCCGTGCCAGGTGTTGCATCGCCTCTTTGCCTTCGACTTCACCGGCATGGATGTTAGCGAACACGAAGACGATCGGCTTGCCCGAAGCTCTCGCCTCGCGCGGCTGGGAAATCGGCGGATCGCTGAGGATGACAAGCGGCAGCGCTCGCCCTTCGACTGAATGGCCGAAGGTCTCGATGCGCACGAGCGGGCTTCGCGTCTGGAGCTCACCGAAGAAGCGCAACACATCATCGTAGCGGCTGGTCTCTTCGTAGTTGGTGAGTTCGGCGCGGGATTTCAAAGTGTTGTCCTGGCCTAGCGACATAGTGCTGAGCAGCGAGATGGCTGCAATAACGTTGACGGTCCTCATAACGATATCACGGTATCGGCCAATCAGTTGCGTTCAACCAACTTGGTCTTGCGTCTGGTTGACTTCGGATTGAGTCCAGCTTGATATCGCAGAATGCGACATCAAGTCAGCACTCTCGGGTGCAATGTTTGAGGTCACAAATTGTGACCTCAATTTTGAGGTGCCAGATTGGCGTCTCAAAGACTCAGCCTCTTCGTTGGTTAGTCGAGCGCCTGAAGTCAGCGCTTCAAGTTTGTTTCAAACAGCTTGAATATCCGCTTGTACTCATCGGCCCAGCTCGTCGGTTCAACGAAGCCGTGGTCTTCAACCGGAAACACCGCAAGCTCCCAGTTTGTCTTGCGTAGCTCGATCAATCGCTGCACCAGTCGCACCGTGTCTTGAAAGTGCACGTTCACATCAACCATCCCGTGACAGATCAACAGCGCGCCTTTCAAACCTTGAGCAAAGTAGATCGGCGATGACTGCTTGTAAGCCTCGGCGTCCTTCTGCGGCACATTAAGTATGTTCGACGTGTAGCCGTGGTTGTAGTGCGCCCAGTCGGTGACCGGACGAAGCGCCGCGCCAGCCGCGAACACATCAGGCTGAGTGAACAGCGCCATCAGCGTGATAAACCCGCCGTAGCTGCCGCCGTATAGTCCTATCTTCTTCGCGTCAACGCCCTGCTCGCTGACGAGCCAACGCGCGGCATCGACCTGATCGTCGAGGTCTTTGCCGCCCATGTGACGATAAATCGCCGTGCGCCAATCGCGGCCGTAGCCCGACGATGCGCGGTAGTCTACGTCCATCACCGTGAAGCCGTTCTCCATCAGCAGGTGATGGAACATGTATTCCCGATAGTAGCTCGCCCAGTAGCGATGCACGTTCTGCGCGTAGCCGGCGCCGTGAACGAATATCACCGCCGGCCCGCCTTTCTTGAAGGTCTTCGGCTTGTACAATCGCGCGTAGACTTCGGCGCCGTCGCGCGCTTTGAACGTCACGATCGGCGGTTCGATCCAGCCGTAATTCCAGAACTCAGGCGCCGGTGACGACGTGACCTTCAGCGCTTGCGATCCGGGCTTGTTCTCCTGAATGTAAAGCTCCGGCGGTTTGTTGCTGTAGGAGTAGATCAATGCCAGCAACTTCTCATCCGGCGAAACAAATGATTGATTGCTGCCGGGCATTGAAGTGATCTTCGTGCGCTCGCCGCCGTCCGCAGGCATTGAGTAGAGGTGACGTTCGCCGGGATGAACTTCGCTGCTCGTCAGGATGAAACGGCTCTTGTCATCGGACATCTGAACGCCGGTGACTTCCCACTTGCCCGAAGTGAGTTGCTTCGGCTCGCCGCCTTCGTAGGCGACTGTGTACAGGTGCGCGTAGCCTGTTCGCTCGGATTGAAAGTAGATGCTCTTGTTGTCCTTCATCCAACCTAGCGTGAACGCACCGGGCCCGCCGATCCACGCGTCGTCGTGCGCGGCGGCTATCACGCGCGTCTTGCCGGTTGCAGGATCCAGCGCGAGCACCCATCGATCTTTGTTGTCGGCCGCGCGAGCCATCAAGACAGCCTTGGTTCCGTCTTCCGACCAGATCGGCTGCGAGACCTGGGCGTCCCTTTCTCGCGGCTCGTTCGTGCGGCGTTCGCCTTGACCGCCGCGCGCGCCGCCTTGCTGCTCGCGGTTTTCGCCGTCGCGCTGGTCAGTTGCGGTCCGCTCAGTTCGAGACTCGGTGCTGGCGGCCAGCGCTTGCTTCTGTCCGTGGTCGACCCACTTCACTTCACCGTTATCGACGGCAACAATCGCGAGCCGCGAACGATTCTGCATATCGCCGACCTTCGACCGGCTGCCGATGTCCTCGGTGTAAGAGGTCTCGGTGACGTAGTTCGGAACTATCGTGTTCTTTGCGCCGTCACCCAGCTCGTTCACGGTGACGAAAACAGACTTCTCATCTGGCGCGAGCTGGAGGTTCACCGCGGTCTGGCGCGCTGTAAGCTGAAACGGCTTTCGCGGGCGCTCGCGTTTGCGCTTCTCTTCGTCCTGTTCGCGCTTCTCAGCGCGGCGCTTGATCACATCGAGCAGGTCGCGCTCCTCTTTCTTCAAATACTCCTGGCTGTCGGTCCCTTTCTGTTGCGCGGCAGTGTCGCGCTGGGCAGCCTGGCCGCCGCCTTGTCCTCTGCCCTGGCCTTGTCCAAACCCGCCGCCGACGCCGGCAACTGGGAGCGGGGCCGCGGCGCCTCCGGTTGTGATGTCGGTCATTTGCACAAGCGAGCCCGTCTCGAGCGACATCACGTAGAGATTGTTAGCGCGTGTGAAATAGACGTGCTTCTGGCCGCGTGTGAAGTGAGCGTTCGACTCCGCGTCGTTGGTGGCGGTAATCTGCCGCCGCTGGTTTGCGGCGTTGTCGTAGACGAACACATCGCCGCTGTCGACGAAGAGTGTGAGCTTCTTGTCTTTCGACAACTCGCCGTTGACTGGAGGCGCTTTCCTGGCTTCTTCTTCGCTGAGCTTTTTCAAACCGCTGCCGTCGCGATTGACGACGTAGGTATCGAAGTCCTTCTCACGCGGCTCGACTGCCTGCTTCCACTGAAAAAAGATGCGCTGGCTGTCCGGCGACCAGTGAACGGCGCGGGGTTCGTTGCCGACAAGGCCAGGCCCTCGCATGATGTTGTCGATGGTAAGCGCGAACTTGCCGTTCGCGGAACCGCCGTTGGCCGGCGAGCCCGGACCTTTTTGCCGGGCAACAGCAGGAGCGATCTGCGCTGCGATGAGGAAAAGAATTAAGCAAAGAATCGTACTCCGCTTGCAGCGTCCTTCAGAATTATCCATGAGCCCTCCAAGATCTTGAGCGGTTTTATACCTGAATCGTCGAGCCCCGAACGGGGTTTGTATCATAGCCCAGCAGCTTCAGCGGCGGGAAGAGGGGTGCTGCAACGGCACGCGTCCCGTAGATGATTGGAACCATGCTTTCAGACGTCCTACGGGCAGACGTCCTACGAGACTCCCGTCAATTTTATTGCCTGAATCCGGGTCCGTGACCGCTGGGCCGTTGTCGTCTGACCCGGCGCGACGCGATCAAACTCCCGGCATGGCTTTTTTAAGCGGTTTCAGAAGCAGCGTCAAAACGACCGCCATCACCAGCGCCATTGTGCCGAGGATGATGAAGAACGATGACTGCCTCCAGATGGACCAGTAGACGCCGATTGCCGTCAGCTTGTTGCCGATTGCCGTAGCGACGAACCAGCCGCCCATCATCAAGCCGCGGACACGGAGCGGCGCGACCTTGGATACGAGCGACAAGCCCATCGGCGACAGCATCAATTCGCCAAGAGAAATCACGGCGTAGGCCAGGATCAGCCAGAACGGCGAGACAACGAACAGATATCCTCCCATCATAATCGCTGGTATAGACCCATCAGCCAGGTTGCCACCGACAGCTTTCCGAATTGCATCAGTGAGCTTTTCCTGAGCGGTAAAGGTTTTGTT
Source organism: Acidobacteriota bacterium (assembly GCA_038040445.1). Lineage (NCBI taxonomy): Bacteria > Pseudomonadati > Acidobacteriota > Blastocatellia > Candidatus Onstottus > Candidatus Onstottus frigus. Next base: position 168,021 of record JBBPIG010000008.1, read on the forward strand.
TTTGTAGCCACGCATTTTCTCTAGAACATCGTCTGGCACACCTTCAACCTTCAATGTTTGTATCGCGGTCTCAAGTGCGGCAGCAAATCTACCGTCTCCAGAAATCTCTCCACTCTCAATCTTCCCATCTTTCAGTTTCTTCCAAACATCATCGGGCAAACCGTCGGCTTTCAGGTCATACTTGATGGTTTCAAAAGCCGCGCTGAATGATTTGTCGGCGCTGAATTTCTTTTCGTTGACGATGAACTTATCTTCGGCGTTTTTGCGGGTCTTAAGTTTTTCCAAAACGTCCGGCGACACACCGTTGGCGCGCAGCGAATCCATCACACGTTCATTCACGCGAAATGAGCCTTCGGCAATCATCGCCGGGGTAACCTCTTTGGCTTCGCCTAGCTGTGCCCCAGCGTAGAGGATTAAGAACGATAGCCCTGTCAGCGTCATCCCGATCGCCATCTTCGTCGGCGTCGAAGGCTCTTTGCCTTTGTTGTCGAGCCACTTCCAAAACCACACCAGCGGGAAGGTCAGCGTCACGATCCAGAATGGGTTGATGGCGTTGGAAATCGTCCCCGTAACGTCCCAGTCAGTGTTGTCATTCGCCCAGTACGTCAGCGTAGAGCCGTTCTGGTGGAAGACCATCCAGAAGACGATGACGATGAGGAAGATAACAATCAAAGCGCCGATGCGCCGACCGTCGGAGACCTTCTCCATCTCTCCGCCGCGCCCAACCGTGGGCAGTGACTTGCCGCTCTTCCTGGCTTCGATTACCGCCGGGTCTTCGACTATGTTTTTGAATTTCCAGAGGATCGACACTGAAATGACCATCCCGAAAGCAGCAACCGCGAACGCGGGGTGGAAGCCCCAGCGCGCTTTAACGACTTCCATCACGACCGGGGCTGCGAATGCGCCGACGTTGATGCCCATGTAGAAGATGTTGTAGGCGCGGTCCTTCAGGTGGCTGCCTTCGGGGTAGAGATTGCCGACCATCGTCGAGACGTTCGGCTTGAAGAACCCGTTGCCGATGACTAGACAGGTAAGCGCCGCGTAAACAGCCCAGAGCGACGGAACCGAAAGCAGCCCGTGTCCTGCCATAAAGAAGAAGCCGCCAATCATAACGGCTTTTCGATAGCCTAAGACTTTGTCGGCGAGCCAGCCGCCTATGAGCGGGCTCGCGTAAACGAACATCAGATAGTTTGAATAGAGACTTGTCGCTTGCGCGGGAGTCCAGCTAAAGCCGTCTTTGGAGTCCTGCATGTACAGCGTGAACAGCGCGAGCATCGAATAGAAACTAAAGCGCTCCCACATCTCGGTCGCGAATAGCGCGTAAAGCCCTTTAGGGTGTTTGTCGAGGTCACCAGTCGGAGCAGTGATGACATCCTGTGCGTGGGTTCTGACAGCCATAGTTGAGAAGGCTCCTTATTCAGATTTCGTCAGCAGGATCGCGGAACACTCATCCGCAAGTGAGAGCCTTGGAGCAGCTCTCAGAGAATCAAAGGCAGTTCGAGAGCATTGATCTTACATGACCGCGGCGGGGCCGACAACTATTTGAGCACGAACTGCCTGGCGGCGGTTATGAACAGCCGCCTGGCGGCTCAAACGACATCGCCTCATCGAAAAGGTCCTCACGTGAAGCTTAGGTCTATCTCTCGTGGGCGCCGCCTTTCGTCAACTTGGCAACCAACTGGGCATTGGCTAGACTGGCGACGTTATTGTCACTTCGCGAAAGGACCCTGTGAAGCAGGAGCAGCTTCCATGATATGGCAGGCGAGCGGCTTATGTTCGAATGGGACGTTCAAAATCGGCGCTTCCATATCCGAGATGTCGAGCGCGAGGCTGAACATCACGCCATCGAAGATCTCCAGAAGGAAGCGTGGGGATTCAGCGATCTGGACATAGTGCCGGCGGCTACGCTGATTGCAACGCAGCATGCAGGCGGCCTAGTGCTCGGCGCGTTCGCAGGCGGCTTGATGATCGGGTTCGCTTACGCGTTTCCTGCTTTTGAAGAAGGCCGCACTTCGATGCATTCGCACATGCTTGCGGTCAAACCGGAGTACCGCAACTTTCACGCGGGCTTCTACTTGAAGCTTGCGCAGCGCGAGCGCGTGCTTGAAAGAGGACTCGACGAAATCACGTGGACGTTTGACCCGCTTCAAAGCTTGAACGCGCACTTGAACTTCGCGAAGCTCGGCGTGGTGTCGCGGCGTTACATGGTGAACTTCTACGGGGAACAAACGTCGAGTCCTTTGCATAGCGGCTTCGGCACGGACCGGCTGTGGGTGAGATGGCTGTTGAACAGCGACCGGGTGAAGCAGTGCGTCTCGCGCACGGCGTCGCACCGCGCGGCTCAGGTTGCCACCGATAGTGTTGCCGTCATTCGATCGGCGCTGATCTACAGCGACGGCTCACGCCCGCTGCTCGGGGATTTCAAGGGCAATCTCTCCGCTGACCGATGCACGATCGAGATACCTCACAACATAAACGCGCTCAAAGAACGTGAACCGAAGCTGGGAATTGAATGGCGAGAAGCAACTCGCGCTGCTTTCCTGGCGGCGATCGAAGCGGGCTTCTTGGCCGACAATTTCGTGCGAATCGAAGGCGAGGACGGCCCGCGATGGTTCTATTCGCTGAGTAAGCAGTCCAGCCCTGAACGTTGAATTCTGCTAACAGATCTCTGAAGTCGCGGTTCACCGGTTTGATCCCCCTGCCAGGCAAGACACAAAATAGTAAGGTCCCAGTGTCTAATCTCGTGTTGGTCGACTAACTAGACTCCATGCAACCTTGGCGGTTCACTTCACGCACGGATAGAATCTTTTCAGATGCGGAGGATATTCATTGATCGCTCAGGTCTGAAGGCTTTCGCGATCATCTTTCTGCTCCCCTTTCTTACGCCAGCCCAGTCCAATCCCAAATCGGAAAGCGCACCTCAGACCAGGCAGGAAAGAAAAGACGAAGCGAAACAGAAGGCCGGCCGCCCAGATCGAGCCGCGCGCACGGAAGCGGGCGCGGCCTCGACCTCACGCTTGGCGCTCCCGTTCAAGCGCGCGTGGCAGTATTTGACCGAGAGCGCATCGACGCTTGCGCCTTCGGTCGACGAAGAGCGCATCTATCTGCCGCTTGCAGGCGGACGTGTCATTTGTCTGGATCGCGGCAGCGGATCTTTGCTGTGGACGAGCGAACCCGGCGGAATCGTCGGAGTGCCGGTTGCCGTTGGCGAGAATTCCGTCTACATCGCAACGCGCAAGGTCGCCGACGATGGATCAGAAGCGGGCGGATCGCTGCGCGCGGTGGACAAAGCTACCGGTCTGACGGTGTGGGTGAAAGACTATCCGCGGCCTTTCGCCTCGCCTCTCGAGCCGGGCGGCAATCGGATTTATGCCGGGAGTTCGGATGGATCGTTCTACGCGCTCGCCTCAACCAGCGGGGATGTGATCTGGAAGGTTGAGACTCAAGACATTGTTCACGGCCGGGCCCGTATCACCGATCGCGCGATCTATTTCGGAAGCGACGACGGCGCGCTGCGCGCGGTAGACCCGGTCAACGGGCAGATGATTTGGAAGTATCAAGCGGTTGGCAAAATCATCGGTCAGCCCGCGGTCGATGCGCGCGACATCTACTTTGGTTCGGGGGACGGCTACATCACTTCGGCCGATTGTCTGACAGGCAAGCTCAAATGGCGTTCGCGAACCGGGGCTGCCGTCGAAGCGTCGCCGGTGCTGGCCGGCGGCCGCGTGCTTGTAGCGTCGTTCGACAACTTCGTTTACGCGTTGTCACGTTCAAACGGGGACCGAATCTGGAAGCGGCGTCTCGAAAACCGCATCGCTTCTGCTCCGATAGTAGAAGGAGACGCGAGCCTGGTTGCTCCGCTCCGAGGCGAATACGTTGCCGTGTTCCTGAATTCCGACGGCCGCCGTGTAAACCTCTACCAACTCGAAAAGGACTTCGAGATCGTTGCCGATCCTGTCTTCTCGGGCGATACGCTGGTGCTCGCGACGGATAAGGGCCTCGTCGTCGCCAGGACCACTCGATCGGCCGACATCCCGCCGAGTGCCGTCAAGAAATAACAGTCTAAAAAGAGATCGCCGCCGCGCTGATGAAAAGGTGGATACAACCCTGATCAACAGCGCAGCGGCGACGCGTGGGAACTAATAGTGGGAGCTTTAGTCCGAAGGAGCCTGAGGGCGACAGAACAACTCGATGTACTGCTTTATGATTGCGAATGGCGGGGGCAGCCGTTCTATTATCAATCGGCGTTCCACAAATGACGTAGTCATCAGTTCGGCAGAATCGCGTTCCGTATAAAGGAGAAATCACAATCAGGCTGGCATGGTCGGGTAAGACCGGAGGCGCGTTCAACCAGAATGAAAGAGGCATTTCAACTGCATTGCGCGATACTGACCGAGTGATCAACGGGAAATAGGAGGCGAAAATGTCACTCCCGAAGAGCGATGACAACCATTGTCATCTTCGCGTACCACCACCTGTCACTCAAATGTGATCAAGCTTTCCCATGCGCCTTAGCGTTCTGAAAGACGCGGCACATCCGCTCGACGCCATCGGCGATCGCTTCCGGTGTCTCCCTGGAATATGCAAGCCGCAATGTGTTCGCGCCGCTGCCATCGACGAAGAAAGGCTGGCCGGGCACGTAGGCGACTCCGCTGTCGATCGCCTCGGGCAGCAACGCCGTCGCATTGGTTCCAGCAGCAAGCTCCATCAGAATGAAAAACCCGCCGGCCGGTCTGGTCCAGCGCGATCCGGCTGGCGCGAAACGATCGAGCGCTTCGAGCATCGCTGCGCAGCGAACCTGATAAAACGTGCGAAGCGCGGGCAACCGCCGCTCGATCAGCCCCTCGCGTATGGCCTCGATGACAATCGCTTGATCGAGCATGCTCGACGAGAGATCGGCGCCTTCCTTGGCTAGCTCGACCTTCGCGGCAAGCTCTTCAGGCGCGCGCAACCACGCGGTTCGCAAGCCCGGCGCGAGCGTTTTTGAAAAAGTGCCCAGATAAACGACGCGGTCCGGGCATAGCGCCGCCAACGGCATTAGCCGCGAAGCGTCTTCAGTGAAGGAGAGATCGAAGTAGGCGTCGTCTTCGATTATCAACAGATCGTTCTCGCCGGCGATCTCGACCAGTTGGTTGCGGCGTTCGGCTGCCAGCGTCACGCCCGAGGGGTTTTGAAAATTAGGGATGGTGTAGATGCACTTGATGCGTCGCCCTTCCAAGCGTGCGCGCTCGATCTTCTCTCGCAGATCGGGGATGACGATGCCGCCCTCATCCTGGCGGACGCCTATCATTTGAGCCCCGGCGTTGTGCAGAGCGATGATTCCGCCGATGTAGCTTGGAAGCTCGACCAGTGCGACGTCGCCCGGATCCAAAATCACTCGAGCGATCAAATCGAGTCCCTGCTGCGAGCCGGTTGTCATCACGATCTGGGAAGGGTTCGAGCTCGAGATGCCGCGTGAGCGAAGGTTGGCGGAAACAGCTTCGACAAGTGCGCTCTGGCCGCGGGTCGGTCCATACTGAAGCGCGAACCGGCCGCGCTCGCGTATGACGCGCGCGGAGATTTCAGCGATCTCTTCGAGCGGGAATGTTTCAAAGCTTGGCGCGCCCGCGGCAAGCGAGATCACTTCCCGGTTGCCGAGCAGCGTGGTCAGCTTGCGGATTGCGTTGGGTTGCAGACGCCGGCCTAGCACGGACAGCATCTCGTGGTATTCGATTTGGGTTTTCAGCATGCAATGCGCCGCCGCTCACCCCTTCACGTCGAAGGCAAACTGCACCATGTGAGAGGGATTAGTTTTATCGTTTGATTTTATGGTTATCGACTTGACGTGCTCACCCGGCGCTTTGCCCGTCTCGACTTTTACCTTGATTTTGCCGGCCTGACCAGGCCGGAGGACCTTCGGATAGTCCACGGTGGTGCATCCTCAGCTTGGCACGACCGCTTCAATATTGAGATCGGCCCGCCCTCCGTTTCTGATGGCAATCGCCCGAATGAGCGTCTTGTCCTGGGGGTGCTTGCCGAAGTCTATTTTCTTTTCCGGCGCGATCAGTTTCGGCGCGCGCGCGCTGCTCGCGGTGTTCGCGCTTCGGTCCGCCGGAGGCTTCTCAGCCGGCGTAACTGCATTGCCGGCAGCCTTCGGTTCCGGCGGCGGTATCGATTGAACCGTTGGCGGGGTGCTCGGCGAAGCGTTGTTTTGAGCGACGCGAAGTTGTTCGGCAGCGTTGCTGTTAGCTTGCTGCTGAGGAGCGTTGGTATTCGAGGAGCCGGAGGGTCCCGTTGAGCTCGAGCATCCCGAGAGTAACGCTATCAGCACAAGCAGGGCGGCGTACGGTCTTATGATCGAGGGTTTCATGGCGCTGATAATTTAGCATAACGAAGCCGCAGGTGTGCAACGTGCCCCTGGGAGCGCAGGCATCCTTGCCTGCCGGTTCTCGCACAACAACAAGCTCCGCAGGTATGCCTGCACTCTCAGGGTCATTCAGCCTTGCTCTCCGCTTCATCGAGCTTCAGCGTTACGACCGTAGCTCCCCATCCGCCGGCCTCCTGCGGCGCATCGCGAAAATCAACCACGTCATTCGTGCGCGAAAGGATCGACCGAACCATCTCCCGCTGAACGCCGATCCCTTTACCATGAATGATGCGAACCCATCGCACGCCGCGGCGGCGTGCTTCCTCGATGTAGCCTTCAACGACAGCGCGAACCTGACCGGGCGGTATCGAATGAAGGTCGATCACATCGCGGAATTCGATCGTGACGACCTCCGGGAACGGATTGTTCGGGTCGGGCGAGTCAATTTCGGCTTTGTCGGAAACGGGGTTCGTCGATCGCTGGCGCCTCTTAGTTCGAAGCTCGCGGCGGAATCTTCCGAACAGTAGATCGAGACGCATTGTCCAATGATATGTGGCTTGAGGCGACGGCCTCAAGGTATGCAGAAACGAGCGCAACCTTAATTCTGCGTTTGGAAGGCCAGCTTGCCCGCCGATTTGAAATCATGAATAATCCTTTATTGAACTTCTCCGCGCGCGCCGCATGAGCAACAAAGACGCGCGGTCTGCTTCTGCGTGCGTATGACCTTACTGACTGTCACTTCACTGATTGCAGCTCTACTGCTGGCCGGGCTCGATGTGCCCGCTCAATTTCCCAGCGCGGCCAGACAGAGCTACCCGGCCGTCATTAAGGACTCCCCGGATCGGCGAGAGAAGGGAGAACGCGAGTGGAGGCGGATGCTTGACTCCTACGGCGTACCGCCAACGCCGCCCGACCTTTATCCCATCACCGGCACGCCGCGCTCGCTGTTGGGCGTCTCCGGCGGCATAAAGCTTCTGACCGGCAAGCCCGAACCCGGCACTGAAACATTCGCGCTTCGTCAGGCGATGAAGGCATTCATCGATCGGTGGCGCGAACTGCTCGGAGTCGATTCGGCGACGGTTTCGCTGATCAACGCCGAGGTGTCGGGCGATACCGAGCGGCTCACTTATCGGCAGGGGAACTATGCTTATCCGGTGGCGGGCAACTTCGGCGAAATGGTCGCGGTTGTCAGCAAGGACGCGAGGCTATTGCAGCTCGACGACAGGTTTGTCCCAGTCGTTGACTTGCCTTTGAAACCCGCTATCGAAAGGAGCCTCGCCGCCAAAAAATGCATCGGCCGAACGTTCAGCTATACGGACATAGCCGGAAGAGAGCAGCGGACCGCGATCAGCTCCGCCGACGAAGTGAACGTTAAACGGCTGGTTGTCCTTCCAATCGAGAAGGGCGATGCGGTTGAAGTCTACCTGGCCTGGGAAGTAGTAGCGGGAAAGTCGCTTTCATGGACGGTGTATATCGACGCGGTGAAGGGCGAGGAGCTGAGAGTGGTTCAGAATTTTCAAACGTGAAGAATAGGGGTTTTGGGATTAGGGGTTAGGGGTTGGCGCGGAGAAGCGTTCTCAAACCCAGCCCCAATCGCCAACCCCCAATCCCCAACTATGGAAACAGTCATAACGCGCGATACTGACGTACTTCGTGAATACCTGGCGGCTCTCGACGAGCGCGAGCGAGTGTTGTCCCCATTCGCCAGGCTTGCCGCCACCATCAAGCTCGCTCGGTTGCGCCGCGAACTGAACAACGCACGGCTTGAAACCACCGATGAGGACTTTGCGGCGTTGCGGAGGGAAATAGACGAGCGCCTCAACCGCTCTTTGTTGCGCCGCTTTCAAGGCAACAACTGGGGCTCGCGAATATCTGTATTCCTGATACTCGTGGCCGGCCAGCAACTCGCGCTGGCGCTCATATGGTTGCTGACGATGTTGTTCGTTCGCTTCGCTCCGGTGCCAAAGGGGTGGAATCCTGTGCTGCCGCACGAACAACCTGCTTTCCTGTTCGGCTTCATTTTCATCTTCTTCTTTGCGACGCCGATGCTGGCGCTGTTTGTGTTGTCCGGGGGGAGATACCTTCGCTCGTGGCGGACCACGCTGCCGGCGACGATTGCGATTTTCGCGCTATCCGCGCTCGGCGCCTTCCTCGTGGTGCGAAACAAGGAAACGAGCAATCCGGTGCGTCACACGACTTCGTTGGGACAGTTCATGAAAGGGCGAGACGTGAACCCCGCGAGCTACGGCGAGTGGGTGAATGCCAACTGGTTGATGAAGGATGTGAAGTTCCAGCGCGACTACGAACGTTACCTTCGCGCAGGTCCGGGACGTTGGATCACGTCGCGCTTCGACTCCCCAAATGATGCGGCGTGGTCAGACTCGCTTGGGATAATGAATGAGTACCTGGACGACGGGCAAGATACCGACGGCTTCGGCGAATGGTTGCGGTACTACCTGGACCGGAATCGAATCTATGCCGAAGACCGCATCGACCGCGAAGTGGCTGCGTTGACCGGCAGCGCGAATCAGCGATTCCTCGGGACCTGGCAGCTCGAGCCTTATCTGAAAGAGCGCGACCAGCGATTGTACCGCGCGTATCTCGGGTCGGTTGACAGGGCGATGAAGACGTTGGGCCTGATATGGCTTGGCCTCCTCGCCCTCGTCCTGCTGGCGGCCTACGCAGCTACGCCGGTTGTTTCGTTGTGGAAACGCATGCCGGGAAGCGGCCGCATGCGCGGGGAATCAGTCGCGCTGGACTCGGACGAGCACGCGGCTTCGAGCCCGGCGGACGAACGTTATAGCTCGTTTCCCGAACGGAGCGAGATCACCACGCCCCCATTCTTCGAGACGCCGTTCAAACTGTTATCGCGAGTTCATCGGGCGTTTTTGCGATTGGCGATCTTCGCTTCACTCTTCGTCTTCGCTTTCTTGAGCTTGGTGTATGCGCTCGATCTAACAAGCGAGCACCCGAACCCGCAGTCGCAGATGGCGCTGATGCGAAGCAATCTGCTTTTCGGGGGCTCACCCGATCGCGCCGAGAGCGACAAGGGCGAGCTGCTCTCTCGTAGCAGCTCGACGGATTCGCGAGTTGCGGGAGAGACGGCCAAAGCCTCGCGGGAAACACTGCTGGCCACGCGAGTGCAAGAGCTTGAACAGACGCTCGACGAGGACGACTATCAGAGCGACAAGAAGTTCAAAGAACAATACAAGATCATTGCGAGTCAACGCAGCGAGTTGAGCTCGATCAGGAGCGCGACGGGGCAGCTTCAGCAGACGCTGCCGGAGCAAATCTCGAGCGTCGGCTCGCGAGTCGGCGCCGCCGAAGCGCGCGCCGGCGAAGTGATGGGACAGGCCGAGGCCGCAAGGCAGGCGGCTGAAAGCGTTCAGAAGCAGCTCGGCACCAAGCTGAGCGAGGTCGAAACTCGAGCGGCGCGCGCGGTCGAGCAGGTCGGCAAAGTCGAAGATCAGGCTTCGCTGCTCGCGACTCGGACCGAAGCGCTTGAGAGAGAACTCGACCGCCGCGCCCGGCAAATCGAAGCTCGAACTGAAGAACTCGGCGAGCGAACCGCGGGACTCAAAGAACGCGAGGAACGAGTAGACCGGTTGCAGCGGGTCGCGTTCGCGGCGATCCTCGCGGAGCTCAAATCCGGCGCCGATGATCTCGAGCGCCGCATCGCTTCATCGTTCTACCGCTTCTTCAGCAAAGGCGAAGCGCGGCGTGATGCCGACTCGCTTCGCCAGCGCATAACGGCGCTATCGACCGAGCTTCGTGCGATGAACACCGATCAAGCGAAGCAATTCATCGAGCAGCTTGATGCGTTGGGCAAGCGTGTTGATCAAATCGCCGAGCACATCAAATGAGCCGGAGGGTGTGATTAGAGTGCGACGATCACAAAAGTGTTTTGCGCGAATCCCACTCACTGCCGAGATTGTGTGAAAACCCCCAACTTCAGTTGGGGGATTGTTAGATTCAACCTACGGCGGAGGACGAATCTCTTGTCCCGTCGTAGGCTGAACTGAAACATCCCCCAACTTGAAGTTGGGGGTATTTCGGGAGTTTTCACACATCTCTGCCGTGGGAGGGATTCCCGAAGTATTGAAGAGAGGCGACGAGTGGTTGACACAGTTGCGGAGACGGAGCGGCGCGGAGAGGACGAGAGCGGGCGCGTCGTCCCTGCTCCCCCGGTCCTCCGCCGCTCTGCTCCTACTCTTCGCTCCACGATCGAGATCGCTGCCGGACTCGCTTTGATACTCGCGGTGATGGGCTGGATCGAATTCGGCGGTCCGGCGATTCTCGACAACGACGGCTACTATCACATCCGCTGGGCTGCGATGCTGCGCGAGAATTGGCCGCACCTTCCGCCGTTCAAAGCGCTGCCGCTCACCACACTCAACGAGCAAAACTACGTCGATCATCATTACCTGTTTCACGTGCTGTTGATTCCTTTCACCCTGGGCGATTTGAGAGTAGGCGCAAAGCTCGCGGCGGTTGTCTTTTCAAGCCTCGGAATTGTCTCGATGTTCGCGCTGCTGGTCGCCTATCGGGTTCGATATCGATGGCTATGGCTTGCGCCGATGGTCGCCGGCTCCGAGCATTTTCTTTACCGGATGTCGATGACGCGAGCGCCGGCGTTGTCGCTTGCGTTGTTAGGCTTGGGGACGCATCTGATCCTCAAGCGCAAGCACGTTTGGCTGGCGCTTCTCTCCTTCGTCTTTGTCTGGTCCTACAGCCTGTTTCCGCTGATGCTTGCCTTTACCCTGGCCTACTCGATCACGGTTTATTTGGCCGAGCGCCGAATAGATCTGTGGGGCGCTCTTGCTTCGGCGATCGGGATAGTCGCCGGACTCGTCATCAATCCTTACTTCCCAAAGAACCTCACGTTGTTCCGCGAACACTTTCTAATGAAGTACACCGGCACCTACTCGGTAGACGTAGGCGTTGAGTGGTATCCGTATGAGACCTGGGTGATGCTGGGCATCAGCGCCGTAGCGTTCGCGATTTACTTGATTGCGCTGTTGGCGTTTGACTATCGAGAGCGCGTGCGCGACGCCAAGCCGCTGTTCTTCTTGATCGTGTCGGTGATGTTTTTGTTGTTGGTTTTCAAATCGCGGCGGTTCATCGAATACTGGCCGCCGTTCGCGGTTCTGTTCGCTGCGTTCACGATGGGGCCAAGGCTTGAAGGCATGAACTTCGCCTGGCTGACTCGAACTCGAGATCGAGTATTCGCAGCGACGGCTGCGGCGGTTGTTACGGTTGCGGCTATCTTGTGGATGGGCTGGTGTGTTTGGCAGGCGCGCGAAGACGTCAAAAGCGAAACGGACCCTTTCGCTTACCGAGGCGCGGCGGAATGGATCGCTGCAAACACGCCGCCGGGCTCGATGATCTTCAACACGGACTGGGATGATTTTCCGATGCTGTTCTACTACAGCCCGAACAACACATACATTGTTGGGCTCGATCCGACTTATCTGCACAATCGCGATCCCGAGCTATGGAAGCTGTATGCGAAGATCACTCTGGGCGAAGAAGACAACCCGGCCCCGCTGATCCGCGAACGGTTTGGAGCTGAGTACGTGTTCACGGATAACGAGCACCCGGACTTCATTCAAGTGGCTGAAGATAGCGGCGACTTCGAGAAGGTGTATGAGGACAAGTTCACTACTGTGCTGAGGGTTCGGAAGGCTGATGAGCCGAGACCGAAGAAAGAAGACGAGAACTAACCATCACCCTCAAGAGGGACACGGTTCGAGTCATATGCAGGCGAGCTTCGTCGGCCATTGTTCCTCGCATCGTTTGATTCATGATATCGGGTTAGCGGTTATGAGTAGTGCGTTGGCAACTGGGAAGTTTTGGTATTTGAAAACCCTCCGGCCGCAGTATGATCCAGCATGGGCTCTGGGGTACGGCATTCTGACACCTTGACAGTTTAATTGTAGCGCCCCAATGAGGCGGCCATTTCGAAGTTAGACGCCAAAGCGATGTGGATAATGCGACCCTGGAACAAGGAGCATTACTTGATCCGATCTATGAATTCAAAGAGAATAATTAGCTTGTTTGCCAATCCTTGGTTGGGACTTCTTGGAACGATCTTCAGTATACTAGGGGGTCATACTATCTATTTATCTATTCAATTTGTCGAAGAGAGAGCGGAACTTGACATATTATGTACACCCAAGCAGATCAGTGATCGTAAAAGCGGGACAGTCTACAAGTTTACGTGTTCTATACAAAGATAAAGACCTAGACACAGATGTAACTGCTGTTCAAGTTTCTATCTGGAACCAAGGAAAAGACTTGATTCGGAAAGAGCAGATACTGAGTAATGCCAAAATAGTAACCCGTCCTCTTGTGCCCGTTCTTGAAGCCACAGTCAGCAAGCCCAGTAGAAATGTTATCGATTTCAATATAGACGAGTCCCACTTATCTGAGGGCTATGTTCCTTTATCTTGGAGAATACTTGAACAAGATGATGGGGCTGTTGTCCAACTAGTCTATGCAGGCTCCTCGGATATAGAAATACAGGTTGAGGCTACAATCGAGGGGCAAGCTGTGGCTCCAACGCGCTTTGCACCCGGTAGGAACTGGTTCATTCTTCTTTTGCTGGTAAATATTATCGGTTATGCGGTAATGAGCGTACGTCTTATCAAGAGCCACATGCCTATTATAGTAAGAATCGTTTTGTTGCTCTTAACCCTCCCGATATGTCTTATGAGCGTTTATTACTTCATACGGTCTTTGATGGGAGCATTAACAGCGTCAGGCTCTCCATATGGGATTTAGATTGGATACTAAAAAGAAATATTGATTAGCGGAACCAACATTCTGCACGGAGGTTTCTATCACCTAAACGCGTCCATACAACAGGATGGTCGCGAGGCAAGGTTCCGATCATCTATTCCTATCCAGCGGGCCTTTGCTGAAACGAGACCGACCTTAGGCTCTGGTTCGTTGACATCAGAACCCGCGAAGCGGGTGGCGGCCGTGGTTCACGAGCGCCGGTAGAGAACTCTGGTGGCGAGGATTTCAGGACATCACTTTCCGGTTGATACTTTCCGCCGGCCGCCACCCTCTTCGAGGGTTCGCGTACTTCGGTGTCGAGTTGTCCACGGGTTCGCGGACTCACCCGTGGCTTTACTCCGGCATCCCGTCCGGGATTCAACCGCAAAATCTAACGCGCACTCAGCGCGGTACCCAAGGACTCCAGTTACTTTCGCCCCGGAATGTTGTATATTCCTCGCACGAGGTTTGGCCATGAAGACTATCAATGCCGGAGAAACAGAAAAGACCCTCAAGGAACTCTTGGAAGAGACTGCTGCTTCTCATGAACCAATTCAAATCATCAGCGATGCTTCTAACGGGATCCTCGTCTCAGAGGAAGACTGGCGTGCCATACAAGAAACTCTTTACTTGCTCTCGATTCCTGGAATGCGCGAATCCATTCGAGACGGAATGGCAACACCGATTGAAGAATGCTCTAAGGAGTTGAACTGGTGAGCTGGCTGCTTGTGTATGCAAAGCAAGCCCAGAAAGACGCGAAAAAACTAGCTGCTGCCGGCCTCCGAAGAAAGGCCGAACAGTTGTTGAAGATCATCAGTGAGAATCCCTTTCAAACGCCACCTCCTTATGAAAAGCTCGTGGGCGATCTTTCAGGAGCGTACTCTCGGAGAATCAACATTCAGCATCGCCTGGTCTATCAGGTTTATGAAGATCAGAAAGTGGTAAAGGTGTTACGAATGTGGACTCATTATGAGTGATGGAGAGTCCGCCCCGGAACCATTGCACGGCGACCGGGTGATTGGGCTCGACTTGCGGCCCGCTCTGCTTGGCGGGTGCAGCTTATCGATCGGAGAGTAAGATATGCGATATGCAATCGTGATCGAAAAAGCCGAAAACAATTACGGAGCCTATGTTCCTGATTTACCTGGTTGCGTGGCGACTGGAAAAACAATAGAAGCAACCGAAAGGGAAATCCGTGAAGCCATAAAATTTCATTTGCGCGGACTTCGCGAAGATGGATTACCCATTCCGGAGCCATCAAGCCGTGTCGACTATGTGGAAGTTGCTGCTTAGCGCTCTTCAAATCCGAGAAGCTTCCATGCCTAACGAAAGGCAGGCACCGCGGCGGCGGCAATCCCAGCAACGCCGGTCGTGGATTGTTCGAACCCGACCTACGATGGCGCCGCGACTAAGCCGTGCACTCAACGTTAGATCGCCCGAGGGAGAAGTGACTCTTCTTAGTAAGTCATCAAACTGGACCGCCTCAAAGTTCCTGACCGCTGAATGGCGTCATCTGGCGATGCTGAACTTCGAGGTCGATCCGAAGGTGCTGCGGCCATTCGTGCCAGCCGGAACCGAGTTGGATCAATGGCACGGCCGAACCTTCATCAGCGTCGTTGGATTCCTGTTCCTCAACACACGCGTCTTCGGCATAGCGATCCCCTTCCACCGCAACTTCGAAGAGGTGAATCTGCGCTTCTATGTAAGACGGAAGGCGAGCGACGGATGGCGGCGCGGCGTGGTCTTCGTGAAGGAAATCGTGCCGCGCGCCGCGATCGCGCTGACGGCGAGGATCGTCTACGGAGAGAACTACGTGGCCGTTCCCATGAAGCACCACATCGAAGGCGAGAACGGCGGCGCTGCAAAGCCGCGAACCGTCTGGTACTCCTGGCGGTTTCGCGGGCGAGAGAACCGAATCGAACTGACTGTTCAGGGCGACGCTGACGAGGCCCCCGAGGGAAGCGACGCGGAGTTCATAACCGAACACTACTGGGGCTACGCCCGTCGGCGAGGCGGCCGTACAATGGAATACCGCGTCGAGCACCCGCGTTGGCGGATTGCGCGGGCGTCCGCAGCGCGGCTCGATTGCGACGTGGATGGACTCTACGGAAGCCAATTCGTCGAGTCCTTGCAGGGGCAGCCGGCATCCGCGTTTCTCGCCGACGGATCGGAAGTCACCGTTTTCAGAGGGACCTTGCTGACTTCACGAGAAGACCAATGACGGAACAGGAAGAACCGATCGGATGGGTGCTGTATGACGACTCCTGCGGATTCTGCAGGCGGTGGGTCCCGTTCTGGGCGGGTGCGCTTTCTAAGAGGGGCTTTGCCATCGCGCCCCTGCAAAGCGAGTGGGTTGTGCAACGGCTGAACACGGTGCCGGAGGATCTGCTTCTGGACCTGCGGCTTTTGCTTGCGGACGGTAGGCAGGTGCGCGGCGCAGACGTTTACCGCCACGTGATGGGCCGGATCTGGTGGGCGTACCCGTTTTATCTGCTTTCCGTGGCGCCACTGCTGCGGCAGGTTTTCGACTGGGGCTATAGGACCTTCGCAGACAATCGCTACCGTTTTTCGCGTGCGTGCCGGCTCCTCCTGCCGTCGAGGATAGGAACCGCATCAGCGGATAACAACGCCTTGCTTATCGAGTCCTCGATCGTTGACTTAGAGCGTTCTCAAAAACGCAATCAACGCGCGTTTGTCTTCACTCGAGAGGTCGAGCCCAAACTCGTGACCCGGCACCGCGCGAGTTTTCTTGCCCGGGGCTTTCCATCCGCTCGGGACGTAGTCGTCTCGCAATCGCTTTCGGTCAAACCACTCCTCGAGCGTCGCAATCGACCCCGAGTGCTCGATCAGGTTTCGATACCACAGCCCCTTCAGCGAAGGCGTCTTGTAATAACCGGTTCCTTTTCTTGTCCTCAATGCCAGATTCGGATCGGTGCCGACTGGTAAGCGCATAATGCGCAGCCGAGCGGTGCCCGGATCGTTCTTGGGCGGAGTGAATCCGTCAGCAGGGATCAGCATGTTGTTCGTGTAGAGCGGCGGCGTGTGGCACATCGCACAGCCTTCGCTCTTGAAGACTTCCTGCCCGCGCCGCGCAACACCATCGGACTTGTTCGGGTTCGGAGGCGGTTCAAGTGAGTAGACAAACTTCCCAATCGCGTACAACGCTTCGTCGCTGAATCGATGACTGAGCTTGCGCTGCTTCTCATCGAAGAACTTGTGTTGACCGATCGAGCCGTCGTCGGCAACGCTAACGAGGATTGCGTATCGGGCGATGTCTTCGGGGCCACGGTTGACGTGAGTGCCGGTGTGATCGATGTACCGGCGGTCCTTCATACCTATCAGGTCGGGAATCTTTGTGATGAAGTAAGGGCTCCCGTTGAAACGCGAGAACGTACCGGGCTGCGGAAACCCGTCCACCTGCCCGATCTCTCCGGGTGTCATCGTCTTGAAGCGTTCGTGAATGTCGTCCTTAAGCCAGGGCATTCCGTACGCCGCGTACTCTGCATGATTGAGCGAGATGCCTTTTCGCTCGAGGTCCTTTCCGAATCCTTCGACGACAACGCCAATGGACTCGAACGCGAACGTGAGGTTGCCTTGAGCGCCAAGCAGCAGCGAACCGTCCGGCATGATCCGGCTGTGACAACCTGAGCAGTCCGCGAGCGAGGCTTTCAACTTGCCATCGCGACCAACGCTCCAGCGCAGCGCGGGAATGATGCCGTCTTTGGTAATTGCGTCTCCGCCTTTGCGGACGGCTTCCGCATCGCTCAGAAAGTTGAAGATGCGAGGGTCATCGGTTCGCGTAACGGGGAAGTCGAGTCCCCCGAATACCGCGCGGCCGGCTTCGATCCAGTCGCGTTCGGTCCTGAGCTTCTCCGGCTCGATCAACCTCTGCGGGCCTTGCTTGAGCATCCACTCTCGGTAGCCCTTGGGCTCTTTATCCGGAGCGTAGACCGGATACGTGCGCAGGTTGTCGACAGGCGCGGCGTAGTACTCTTCTTCACTGTAGAAATTTGGGGTGGCGTTAATCCCGGCGACCGGCGTGGCCCACGTAGCCAGTTGCTTTGCGTCCCAGATCCTGGGAACGCTGATCTTGTCTGAAGCCGGCCTGTTCTGAGCACCTGAGCCGGGCATCATCAAAAACACAGTTGCCGCGGCCCACACAAGCACAAGGATGAAACGATCAGGTCTTCGCATCTTTGAACCTCGCGATTAGTCTAATCCATTGGTCCACCCTGACAAAGGAACCGCAACCTGCCAGAGCCTTCATGAAACATGAACCTACGGCTCCCGCCAAAGGTTACGGGGGAATCAGTATGAAGATAAGGCCGGGCGAAGATATGACCTGATGACGGGTGGCCGACTGATCGGCGATCGATTGAACCTTGTTCGTCCCATCGACCATCGGTGTTCGATTCTACGCCCGACTCTACGTCCGATTCTTGATAGCTTAGCGATCGGTCGGCTATACTCTGACCGGCCATTGACGGAGAAGTCGCCTAGTGGCTGAGGGCGGCGGTTTGCTAAACCGCTATAGGCTGTAAAGGCCTATCGAGGGTTCGAATCCCTCCTTCTCCGCCAATTTTTTTCACCCCTTCCGCGATTCAGACCCAGCTTATGGTTTCTTCGTGTCGGGAGCGCAGGGTTGCGTTTGGCAAGCACCGTTACAACAGAACTCGAGTGGGGGACAGCCCCCCGCTTTGCATACATTGTTGACGACTCTCTTCACGCACTTGACCTTCTTAGCTTCGGCCGCAGCCGCTATCCTGTGGCTGTTGTATCGGACCTTTCCGGTCAAAGTGGCGACCCCAGCTTTTACAACAACGTCGATGTCTTTTAGTGAGGCCCGCTTAGATAGGCGCTCTTTGATTTGGGCCGCGAGCGCTGCATCGTCAGCCTTCGAACAATCAGTTTTGGTTGACGGCTTCGTCGCGCTCTTAGTCGCGCCGCTCTTGTTGGTGTTTTGCGCTGCAGACGCGCTTGTGGTTGAACCGCCCGCTACAGGGTGCATCGAAGCGAAGGCGATCATCCCAAGAAACAGTGGAAGCAGCAGCGCTGTTGCGGAAATTCTCGTTGGTGAGGTCTTTGTCATCGTTTTCTCCTTATCTGAAGTTTTCTATCATCGAGATCAAGGTCCTTGTTAACTGCTTACCGTAGAAAATTGCCTTTCCATCAGGCGACCACGCCATGCTGGAGAAATAGAGCTTCGGGTCAGTGTTTGAGGTGACTCTCCTTCCTTTACCGCCATTAACGCTAATCAGCCAGACGTTATCTTTAGCGTCTTCCCGCACCGGCACAGCGATAACCCGGCCGTCCGGTGATAAAAAAGAATTATAAAGATAGGCAGACTTCGGGTGAGCAATTTCATGCTTAACCCCTCCGGTCGCTGAAACCTGAAACAACGTAATCCCGCGTGGCTCCTCCGAAGGAACGTCGAGGTCAGCCGTTCCGGCAACAAGGTTATCGCCAGACCAACCTAGCAGCCGCAAGAAGGAATTCTTCTGAAAGATGATTTCGGATCTCTCCGTCTTTGTGTCCAATACCCAGATGCTCCAAAGCTGGTTGCCGTCAGCGGGCGCTACTCTTGTCCTCGACAGATAAGCGATACGTGTGGCATCAGGTGAAAGGAAAGGGCAATAAAAGATGAGATCAAGGTTTGTGGGCACCAAAGTATGAGTCTCACCTGAACCATCAACAGCCACCATGCAGACGCTCGATTGTTCATACGATGTGCAATAAACAATCCTCTTGCTGTCGAATGTCCAGGAATAATCTTTGGGCAGCACCCGGTTATAGGGCGCGCTGACTTGCCCTCCGGTGTTAACGCCATCGGTGGTTAGCTGTCTTTCATCTCCGCCCGCGGCTCTCACCGTCCATAGATTCCAGCCTTTACTTCGACGCACAAATGCGACGTGTTCGCCATCGGGCGACCACAGCGGCTTTATTCCTTCAGCGGCTAACTGATTCTGTGGACCCTCAGTCGCTATTGGTCTGGTTAGTATCCGGCACTTGTCCAGCTTAACATGACCAAGTTCCCGGATAGATTGATACGCAATCGTCTTACCATCAGGTGAAACATCGGGCCACAGCTTGACGTTCACGTCCGATGCCAGCTCGAGCTCACTGCCAGTGTCCAGTCTCACTCCCCAGATATCGCTCTCTTCTTTCAGGTTTTTGTATAGTATTTTTGTGCCATCCGCTGAAACATCTTGGACGAAAACACTAGTCTCTCCAAAGGTAATCTGCAGCGGTTTTCGACCATCGAGATAAGCTATGCATATCTGGAACGTGCCGTCACGGTCGGAGCTATAGACTATTCTCTTCCCGTCCGGGAGCCATGCAAGATTCATGTCTCTCGCCGGATCATTGGTAATTCGTGCCGGCGCACCGCCTGACACTGGCATCACCCATAGATCCTCTTGCCCGTCCTTGTTGGCTACGTAAACGATCCGGTCCTCGCCCGGCGATACGCTCAAGTACACTATGCGCTGATCGAAGTGCGCTACCAGTTTGGTATCCCCAGATGTCGTATTCAGAGCTAGGAGATCGGTGTCAAAAGCAGAGCCGTAGGTGTACAGGTAGTAAATGGTATGTCCATCATCCGACCAGGATATCAGTTTGTATTCAGTATCGACCTGCTTAAGCAATGTTGGCGTGCCGCCAAAAGCCGGCATTCGCCAGATTCCGAACTGCTTTCCTCGATTCGATTTGAATGCTATTTGACTGCCGTCAGGTGAGAAGATCGGATTATTGTTGTTCCATTCTCCCTTAGTGATCTGAATCGGGTTCGGATCTCCGCCTATGCTCTGCTTGATCCACAGATTGGGGACTCCGCCTCCCATCGTAGAAAAGGCGATTAATTTGCCATCGCGCGAGAGGACGCTTTCGACATCCTCGTCCGCCTCATTCTTCCAATTTGCAAGCTGGACAAACTTCAAGGAAGACAGAAATTCTGTCTGAGTCTCGTTGGGCGTTCTGGCGATCAACCACCAAATAACTCCGGCGACAGCGACTGCAATCGGAACAATCACCGCCACTGGTAAGCGGACGCGCGGAGACAGTATCCTGGATGTCGTCGAAACGAAGCTTCCGGTGGGTAGGATTCGAGTCTTGATAGTCATTGGAGAGCTTACCGCGGAAGGCCTCGTTGAAGCGCCCCTGATCTGTATTCCCTTGCTCTGAATATACTCGACCAGTTCCAGCTTCAATTCATTGACCGAATCGTACCTATCCGCCGGCTCTTTCTTCATTGCTTTCGTTACTATTCTCTCGAGGTCCCGGCCCACTTCCCGTCTTACTTTGCTGAGAGGTTTAGGCTCCTCGTGCAGAATCGCGTGCATTGCTTCTATCGAGCTTCGACCGGTGAAGGGGCGCACGCCGCTCAGCATCTCATAAAACGTGGCGCCGAATGAAAAGACATCACTGCGCGCATCAACGGCCTCGCCCCGCACCTGCTCCGGTGACATGTAAGGAGCCGTTCCAATGATGGCCGCCGCCGTGGTCACGTGCATCATCGTAGGAGATTCGTCGGTCAGCTTGCTCAGATATGAGGAAACTTGTTTCGCGAGCCCGAAATCAAGCACCACTGCCGAGCCGCGTTCGTTCACGATTATGTTCGAGGGCTTTATGTCTCGATGTATGACCCCGTTCTTATGAGCTTCTTCAAGGGCCTCTGCGACGTCCAACGCATAACTCACCGCGCTTTCTATCGGCATCGGGCCTTGCGTCAGCAACTCGTGAATCGTTCTCCCCTGCAGGTACTGCATAGCGATGAAGACCAGGTCGCCTTCCTTCCCCACTTCAAAAACGGTGCAGATGCTTGGGTGAGACAGAATCGAAGCGGCGCGGGCCTCGCGCAAGAATCGCTGGTGAGCGTTTTGATCTGCAGTCAGCTCGGGCGAGAGAGTTTTGATGGCAACGACTCTGCCAAGCTCGAGGTCTACCGCTTTATAGATCTCGCCCATGCCACCGCGGCCGATCAGTTCCTTGATCTTGTAGTGCGAGATCGTTGAGTCCGGGCTCAGGGTGCTCATAGCCGTTCTCCACACTTGCGTGGCCAAGACCTCGCGATCCGAAGAGAGCGGACCTCCTGTTCGGCGAGAAGACCAGGTGTTTACAAAACTTCAAACGCTTACAATGACCACAAGCCTTGAAGCTTATATGCTGTTGAGCCTGCGACTGATAAGCTTCAGTCGCGCCGTTACTGTTTAGTTCATCGAAAGAAAAAAAGCAAGCGGCACGAACTACTGAGGACTGTCTGATTTAACACACCGCACGTTTGAACAAGATGGCTCTTCGGCGCCCAGCTCTTGAGTTCAGATCATGAGTCCAATCTGAAATCCGCGACGACCGGCGCGTGGTCGGAAGGCTTCTCCCAGCCGCGAGGTTCTTTGTCTATCAAGACAGAAGTCGACTCTTTGGCAAGCGGCTCGGTCACCCACACGTGATCGATTCGCAGTCCAAGGTTGCGCCGGAATGCTCCCGCGCGATAATCCCACCACGAATACTGATTCGCTTCTGAGTTGTGCATCCGGAACGCATCCACAAAACCCCATTGCCTCACGAGGTCCAACGCGTCCTTCTCGGGCTCGCTGAAAAGGATTCGCCCGCGCCACAGCTCCGGATTGTGGACGTCGCGTTCTTCAGGCGCGACGTTGAAATCGCCGCACAGCAGCACTCTCTCGCTCGGCTGATAGCACGAGTCGAAGAAGGCTCGCAGCCGTCGCAGCCATTCCAGCTTGAAGTAGTATTTGTCGGCGCCGACCGCCTGGCCGTTGGGAGTATAGACATTGACGATTCGGATTCCGCTTATGGTCGCCGCAAGCACACGAGACTGAGAGCCGGGCTCGTCATCTGGCAAGCCGCGGCTGACCCGTTCACACTTGACGCGTGAGAGGATCGCGACCCCGTTGTATGCAGCTTGCCCGAACGATTCAGACAGGTAACCTAGCCGGGCGAACTCTTCGGCGGGAAACTTCTCGTCGATGCACTTGGTCTCTTGCATGCACAAGACGTCGGGACTGGCGGCTTCAAGCCATCGGACGACCTGGGGTAAGCGCGCCAGCACCGAGTTCACATTCCACGTGGCGATCTTCAATGCGTTTCCCATTTCGAATCAGGACGCCGAAAGAAACGGGCCGCGGCTAAGCGGCCCTTTGCTGAATTTAGTACCCGCGGCAGGAGTCGAACCTGCGACTTCTTGCTCCGGAGGCAAGCGCTCTATCCACTGAGCTACGCGGGCAAGCGTTTATGCGAACGGACAGCATAGCGAGGAACTGTGATCAGTGTCAATTTTCGGCCAGGTGCGCGTCAGACTTTCGCGCACCACCTCTGAGAGAGACTATGAAAACTCCGGGAATACCACCCACGGGCAGTGGGTGGATTGTTCAAGTGCAGCCTACAAAGGGGCGCGCCCGGATTCCCGTTTTTCCTCTCCTCCCCTCGCGGCGCGAGGGGAGACAGAGATAAAAAAAACACAGGGGGCCGGCGGCTCTCTACGTAGGCTGGGCTTGAACAATCCACCCCACTGCCGTGGGTGGTATTCCCGGAGGTTTTCAGAGTCTCTGTCAGAGGTGATGAATCCGTGATGCTAAGGCCTACAGGATCGCCTTGCTGCGTCTCAGATGCCCACACGCGTTTCTCCGCTAGTAAATCTGGCGAAGGTTATGGCCAAGTGTATGCACTCATCGTTTGCACCCGCGCTTGCGGAGCAGGACAAGAATCACGGCCTGGCTTCAAACACAAGATTGAACGGCGTTTGGGTCGCGCGGCGGAATCGCTTGAAGCCTCCGCTCGTGACCACCTCGCGAATCCGAGCCTCACCCGCTTGCGCGCCAAGACCCAACCCCACTTCTTGAGAGCGCGATGCCGGCGTGCAGATCATCGTAGACGCTGCATAAAAAATCCGGCCTATCGGATTCAAATTGTCCTCGACTTTATCATTGGCAAATGGCTCGACTATCATCCACGAACCATCGGGCTTCAACGTGCTGAGCACGTGAGCCGCCGCTCCGGCCGGATCGCCCATGTCATGCAGGCAATCGAAGAACGCCACGAAGTCATAGTCGCTGCCCGGGTAATCTTTCGCCTTCGCCACCTCGAAGCTCACCCGGTCGGATACACCTGCTTCGACCGCCTTCTTGCGGGCGTACTCAATCGAGCCTTGATGGTAATCGAATCCGATAAAGGTTGATTTCGGGTACGCCTGTGACATCAGAATGGTCGAGGCGCCGTGGCCGCAACCGACATCCGCTACGCTCGCCCCTGCCTTCAGCTTTTCCTCGAGGCCTTCGAGCGCGGGTATCCAGGAGCTCATAAGGTTTGCCGCGTAGCCCGGTCTGAAGAACCGTTCGGTGCCCCGAAACAGTCCGGGATCGTGTTCGTGCCAGCCCACCCCGTCGCCAGTTCTAAATGCATCCGTGATTCGAGGTTCGGCCTTCACCGCCGAGAGCGCAAGTTGGAACGCGCCCGGCAAGAAGACCGGTCCGTTCTCGTCGGTGAGCGCGAACGCCTGTTCTTCGGTTAAGAAGAATCGGCCGGGTTCCGCATCGTAGCTTGCGTAGCCCCCGGCCGCTTGCGACGCGAGCCATTCGCGCACATACCGCTCGGTTGTGCCGGTGCGCGTGGCAAGCTCTTCCGAGGTGATCGGGCCCGCTTCGGCCATCGCCTTGTACAAGCCCAATTTGTCTCCGATTACCGCCATCGCCGCATGAAAGGTCCCGCCAAAATCATTCAGAAACCTTCCAAGAAGCTCGCTCATCTTTTCCTCGTTGATAGCCATCATCACCTCTTCTGGGATTGTTCTTTTTGGGAGTAGGTGGATATGAAATCACGACGGTCGTTTCATTTCAACCGGCGGCAGGTCAGTTCCGCGGTTAGTTCATTCCGACACGAAGACTCAAAGATGCCAAGCCACACCAAGTCACCGGCTTCGAGTCTCCTTCGTGCCTTGGTGACTTAGTGGCGGAATGCAGTTTTTCAGCAGCCCGGCAAAAGCAAATGACGACAGAGCGGTCTTCAGAAGCTTGCCTTCATCTCGATGGGCTTCTTGTCCTTTGAGAACGCAGCGAGCGAGCAGTTCCAAACGGCAGTCCTGGAATTCAGCACGATGTCGGCGTTTGTCTCGGTGATCGGCGACGGCGCGTGCAACACGAACCGCATCCTTACGATCGAGAGAATCAACGGCTTGAATTGTTCTTCCATTTCTTTTGACGCCTTGTCTTCTTCGGGACTCGGCTTCGGCTGCTCTTGTACTTTGCCGTTCACCTTTACTTCCGCCTTCACTTCGGCCTTTGCTTTTGCATCGACGTCCAGAAGGAACTTCTGGGTGTAGAAGCTCTTGTTATCCTTCTTCTCGATCTGCACCGACCACTGCGGGTCCGATCCAATATCGCCTTCCTTCAGGCTGCTCTTTCCGAAGTTCGCCAGCACGCGCTGAATGTCCTGGAGCTGCTTGAACGAGAACACAAGGTAGATGCTCTGAACACCGTTTTGCTTCACGTCCCTGACTTCCTTCAGCTTGATGGTTGGAGGCAGCGCGGTGGTCAGCTCCTTTTTGAACTCGGCCAGCGCATCGGCCGGAGATTTCTTTTGCGTCATTTCGGCTCCGGCCATCTTTTCAGGAAGGTCGGGCAGCGAAATGAAGATGACCAGGTCACCGCTTCCGTCCGCGTTGAGGAATATCTCCTGCTCGATGCTGAAGCAGCCGGTGACGAACACGCAACAGACGATTATGATTCCATAGCCAACCAAACATTTGATTTTCATAAACCCCTTTCTCTGGTAAGCGATCCGCAATGTCTTGTCAGGTCTCCGCAGACCGCGATCAATGTCGCAGCAGACTCTCTCGCGGTCAATGCTCACTTCAAGCTCACCGGTTCTGCTCCTCCGTAATAGATGCCATTGAACAAAAACTTGAACGTCCCGTGTGGTTGAGCGCGGAACGTGATCTCCGGTCCAAAGAGAAACAGCTTGCCTTTTCCGATCTTTGCTTCCGCTACGGCTACGCCATCCTGAAGATACTTCTGACCCCACGCCCAACCGCTTCTGAGAGGTTTGTCGCTGTCGAACCAGGCAACCGCCTTTACCTCTTTCAAAGCAGCTTCAGGTTTGAGCCGGAACACGGGGCTGTTGTCGAAGAACACGTCGACCTTGTCACTCATCCCGTAAGCGAGCGGGTTGTTGTTGTCTACACGCACTTGCAAGACTGATCCCGGAACGTAGTACTTCTCTCGCGGCAACGCGCGCTCAACGCCTTCTGGTGGTTTCTCCATCAACGCGTTTGCGATCGGCAAACCCGTGTTGTAACCGAGACTGGTCGAGCTGCCAATGGTGAGAATCGTTCCGCCTGCTTCAAGAAACTGGCGCAACTGCGGAATCGTCTTTGCAACCGTCACGCTGCCGAGCCGCTCGCGAAACTCAGCGGGTATGCTCTGCGGATCAATTGGTCCGCCGCCTCCGCCTCCGCCGCCTCTTCCACCCGGCCCTCCGCCATCGCGCGCGGGGATGCCTCCGTCCGCGAAGATGAGCACGTCGAATTTACTGGCGAGATCGCCCGCGTCGAGCGCCGGCGGATAGACGACGCTGAACCGAAACTCGTACTGTTCCAGGAGCCAGCGGATCCACCCCGATGGCATCGAGCCGCCGTAGCGATCCCACAGACCAATTCGCAAAGCGCGCAGCTTGTATGCTTCGCCCGTGGGCTTTGAAGCTACTGCGTCGAAGGTCAACCCGATGTCGTTGGCCAGCTTCTGCAGCTTGGGAAGGGTGGATGGCTTTGCTGAAACGAAGATCGCGCCGGCCGGATATGGCTTGCCGTTCGCGCTGACCGGCTGCTTCAGCCAGTAGACTTCTTCGCCGCTTGAAAGCAGCCGATTCACCGCAATGATCGAGTCGTTGACTTGATGACTGAGTAGAAACCCGGCCGCGCCAGCGACCGTGTTGACTTTGCCCGGCGCCGGTTTCGCCAGTCCGGTGATCTTCTCAAACGGGCCCTCGAATCCGTCGAGAACCCGATCGAACGTCACACCCATCTGAAAAGCGAGCGTGTAGCCGGCGCTGTCGTAAGGAGGAGTGGGCGGACCACCGGGATATGGAATGTCGTCCGGATGATCTTGCGGCTCGAACATATCAAGAACGTGCGGGCGGAAAGCCTGCGCGGTCTTGACGACGTAGGAACCCGCCGGATAGCTCTTACCCGCGACTTGAAAGGCGCTGGTGGCGCGATGGATGGTGACGCCGTTCTTGATCAGAGCGTTGACGAACTTTGTCGCGGTCAGGAAGTCCGCCTGATCTGACGTGAGGATGTAACCGCGAGGATCACGGTTCTCCGGTTTGCGAAGCAACTCGAAATACTTGATCGGCACGCCGCGTTGAAAGGTAGCTTGCGGCGAGTCGCCGGCTTCGGGCGAGTCGCCAGCGCGGCGCGCAACACCCGCTTGCTGACTGTCTTTGGCGACTGCCGCGTTCACCTCGGCAAGCACCTTCGGATGAATCGTCCAGTTGTCCCGGCTTCCGCGCTCGATCGAGTTTTTGCCCATCCGATAGATGTTGAACAGCAAGTCTTCCCGATGTTTCGAGGCAACATCCAGCACAGCGCGGTTCGCGCTCATCGAGTACTCGATGGACTGGCGGAAATGCCATTTCTGCGGCGCGATGGGGTAAGCCTGCTCGCCCTTCGGCAGAAGCCGGTTGGGCAAAAACGGGATCTCAATAGGCGTCGGGCTGCCGATGGATTCGGTCAGCAAACCGATCATATTGTGAAAGCCGGTGGTTGAACGCAGCCCGCCATTCCACCACGTTGAATAAGGCGCGCCCGCACGCTGTGTCGCTCCCGGCTTGCCTTCAGTTGCGAACCGGTTGTGCATCGCGGCCCCGACCAGGTCGATGCCCAGCGGCACAAGCGGATCGTGATAATAATTGAACGGATCGCGGAATGGCGGAGCGAACAACACGGTTCCCGCCGGGCCGGTCTGATGGTGATTGTAAACAACGTGCGGGAACCACTCGTGATAGAAAATGCGGTTTATCGCTTCGGTCTCGGGCTGGTTGACCATGTAAAAGTCGCGATTGTTGTCGTGACCGATGTACTTCTGGTAAAGGCGCGGCAGCCCGGCCGTGGATCGCTTCATCGGGTCGGGGTTGCGCATATACCAGTTCGAGACCAGATCAAGCCCGTCGGGATTCACACAAGTCGCCAGCAGAATCACGTCCTTGAGAATTCGCAGCGTCTCGGGATCGTTCATGCTCACCATCTGATAGACCAATTCCATCAGTTGCTGCGCGCCAAGGACTTCGGTGGCGTGCAAGCCGCCGTCGATCCACACGACCGCCTTGCCTTCAGCCGCCAGCGCTCGCGCCTGCTCGTCGGTGAGCCCCTCGGCAGTCGCGAGCCGGCGCTCGATTTCTTTGTACTGCTCGAGCTTCTTGTGATTCTCAGGCGCGGTGATGATTGCCATGAGCATCGTCCGGCCTTCAGCGGTTTTGCCGATCTCAATCAGCTTCATACGGTCGGACTGCTGCGCAAGCTTCTTCCAGTAGTCGACGAGTTGAGTGTAGTTGGCGAGTTGATAGTCGTCCCCGAAATTGAACCCGAGCTGCTCCTTCGGGCTGGTGACTTTGGTTTGAGCGACCGCCGTAGCTGCGAGAAGCAAGACTGCGGCTAATGGTGCAATAATGCGGCTCCCGCGCTTATTCATAAAGACACCTCGCAGGCACTGTCGAAGTCATTCTTGAGTATCCACTGAATTGGGTTAACGGCTCACACCTGAAAACCGAGTGGCGAGCACTGGTTCTACATCAATTCATTGCTGATCGTAAAGGCCGAGATCGAGCAACTGCTTATAGTCGACGATACCGACCCTCAGTCTATCGAGAGGAACCCGATTCGGTCGACGACGTTGATATTGAATGCCTGCGGGTCCGCGAAGTAAACACGGCTTGCCGCTCTTGATCGAGACAGAGACTGTCAACTGCTCGAAGTGGATTCGGCTGAGGAACTCAAAGGGAGCTTCACGTTTGGGATACGTGCGCAACCGGGATCTCTTCGGTTTTCTCAAACGGCCTCGCTCCCGTCGCTATATCGTTTACGGCATGAAGTATATCGGCGGAGTAGTATCGAGTGCCGCATAAGTCGCAGACTCCGATGATGACCTCTTCGAGGATTACAAACCCGGCCTTATGTTTGAACGCCTCGCGCTTGACCTTCTTCGGCCGAACGATTCCTTCGCAGTACTCACATTTGTAGCCGTACATAACCTATTCCTCAGACTCGGTCATCGCATAGACCGTGATTATGAGGTAGCGGCCCGTACTTGTAAAACGCCCGACGACGCCAACCTTCGTTTGCTCACCCGGCTCCCTCGATGACGTATCGGATCCCCCTTGGGTCGTTCCTTTCAGTTCGATCTACATTTCCGTTCAAGACGGCGTGCTCGATATCCACTTGACCAGCGACGAATCCGGGAGTTGCGTAGAGAATGGGGACACGCCAAGTTCTACCGTCTCCGCTGAGGCTCGGCGTTCCGGCGCAGTACACCGTGCCTGCACGGGAAACTAAGACCCCGTTGACTCGGCCCCTAATATCAGGGGCGTCGAAGCTCGGAGTGTGTTTTATTGCCAGGTTTTTGCGTCTGGACATCAGAGGCATCGTAGCAAATGACTTCAAGGAGTTCGTCATCGACCATCGAAATCGCTAGATCCCCATCGACGATTCCCACTCCCCGAGCGTTTGATCCAACCTGTCCATCAAATCATCAACCTGCTCGCGAGTGATGCACAGCGGCGGCGCGATGAAGATCGGCATTCCTCGCTTCAAGGCTCCGGGGCGACGAGGGCCGTACAACGACATATAAAAGGCAAGACCGTTCTTTAAACCAATTGCCTGGAACTTCTCATCAGCGTTAGCCTCGGGCGGAAACCACTCCATCGTGTCCTTGTCGCGTACTAGCTCTAACACCATCAGCAAACCTTTGCCGCGCGCCTCGGCGATCGTGCGGCGCGCGAGAAAGCGTTCCGCGTTTGAGTGTAGGTAAGCTCCGACTGTGGCGCTGTTCTCGACCAGCTTGTCTTTCTCGAGGATGTCCAAGACCGCGAGACTCGCGGCGCATGCCAGCGGGTGACCCATGTTCGTGAAGCCGTGAACGAAAGTTTCGCCGGCCGCGAACGGCTCGTTCACTTCGTCGCTAACGGTCACCGCGCCCATCGGGACATAAAGCCCGGAGATTCCTTTTGCCGTGGTCATGATATCCGCTTGCACGCCGAAGTGCTCCATCGCGAACCAGCGGCCAGTGCGGCCAAAGCCGGTTACTACTTCGTCGGCGATCAACAACACATCGTAGCGATCACAGATTTCGCGGACCGCTTGCCAGTACTCGGCGGGCGGCATCAGGCCATAGTCTTTGCCGGCGCCGACCGGAGTCGCGATGAAAGCCGATACCTGCTCGGGCCCGACGAAGTAGATCGTCTCTTCGAGCTCACGTGCGCATTGAAGCGCCCAGTCTACTTCGCTCATTCCCTCGGGACGTTCCTTCGGGTTGCGGTAGTGCCGAACGTGAGGCCAGTTCGCGAGCATCGGAAGAAACGGCTTGCGAAAGCCCGGCCCGCCCGCGACTGACAACGCGCCTAGCGACATTCCGTGATAGCTATCCCAGGTCCCGATCACGACGTTCTTCTGCTCGTGGCCGCGAGCGAGGTGATACTGGCGGGCGATCTTGATCGCGGTCTCGACCGCTTCCGAGCCGCCCGAGCACAGATAGGTGGTGTTGAGATTGCCGGGCGCGAGGCGCGCGATTCGGGCACAGACATCGGCGCGCGGTTGATTGGAAAGCGCGGGATGACAGTAAGCGTACTTCTCGGCTTGTCGAGTGATGGCTTCGATGACACGACGGTCGCCGTGCGCTATGTTCATCGCAATCGGACCGCCCGACGCGTCAATGTAGCGATTGCCGTCAGTGTCGTAGAGGTATATGCCTTCGGCGCGCTCGAGTGCTGGCGCGAACGCGTGATAGGAGAAGAGGTGCTTCCAATCGCCCTCGGCGGTTCGCTGGTTTGGGATCTCTCTTTCTGGTGTTGCCATTGATAACTCCTGGGATGTTTGTAGTCCCGTCTTCAGACGGAAGTTTGTATCTCCTCGCTTCAGCTAAGAAAGAGGGTTGTCGCGAGCTTTACAAACTTCCGCCTGAAGGCGGGACTACGAACATTCATGTTTTCTCTGCCCACGCAATGGACGCCACTGCTCTCCGTGACTATTTGCCGGGCGGTAGTATAATCCGAATCCGAACTACGTCAAAGCGCGTGCAAGGGACGTTCAGAGTACCGACTTTAGTCGGCTATCTTGCGTCACCAGTACTTTGCTGCATGCCGAGAGAGAAGCCGACTAAAGTCGGTACTCTGAACGCTTGTTTGGTTTGACGTCGAACAAGGAGTCGAAATGCTGACCGTTGAACTCATTCGCCGCGGGGCGCGTTACTTCCCCGACCGAACCGCTGTGCTGTTCGAAGACAAATCGCTCACTTTCGCCGAGGTCGATCAACTCTCAAATCGTTTCGCGCACGTTCTTGCGCGCGGCGGCATCCAACGCGGTTCTCGACTGGCGATACTCGCCAACAACAGTCTCAACAGCATGCCTGTTGATTTCGCCTGCATTAAAGCGGGCGCCGCGCGCACGCCGTTGAACGCGCGCCTCTCGATGGACGAGCACGAGCATATGTTGCGCGAGATAGGCGCGAGAGTCGTGATTTACGATGCGGAGCTGGCCGACCGGGCCGAGGCTCTGGCCGCGCGCGTCGCGGGCCTGACGATGCTCGGCCTGGGTTCAACCCGCTGCGGTGCGGACTTGCTCGTAGAAGCATTGTCCGCTCCGAAAAATGATCCGCAAACTCCAGCAGAACCCGACGACGTTATTTTGACGGTGTTCACCTCCGGCACAACCGGGCGACTAAAAGCAGCCGAGCACACCCAGGCCACTTACGCGGCGGTGTGCAACAACACCTCGATTAACCTGCCGGACATTGGACCCGATGACGTGATGCTCCACGCGGCATCGCTGTTTCATGCGAGCGGTTGTTTCATGCTGCCCTACTGGATGAAGGGCGCAACGACTGCCGTTCTAGCGCGATTTGAACCGGCCGAGTTTCTGAATGCAATCGCTCGTTGGCGCGTGACTTCGATACACCTCGTGCCGACCATGCTCGCGATGTTGTTGGCTCACTCGGATATCGAGAAGGCGGAAATGCCGACGGTCAGAACGATTGTCTACGGCGCATCGCCGATGCCGCTGCCGGTCATCAAACGAGCGCTTGAGCTTTGGGGTCCTCGCTTTGTGCAGTACTACGGCCAGACTGAAGCGCCGCTGTTTATCACCAGGCTCGACAAAGAAGATCACGTTGGGCCGTGGGCTGATCGGCGGCTGTTAGCTTGCGGCCGGCCTTCGGTGGATTGCGAAATCCGATTGATTGACGACAAGGGCGACGACGTGGCGCCGGGTGAGCAAGGCGAGATTGCTCTTCGCGCGCCGTTTGCGATGGCGGGCTACTTCAACGCGCCTGATCTGAATGACGCGATGTTTGTCGAGGGAGGATGGCTTCGGACTCGCGACGTCGGACGCTTTGATGAAGCCGGGTTTCTTTATCTGGTGGACCGCACGTCGGACATGATCATCACCGGCGGCTACAACGTGTACCCTCGGGAAGTCGAAGATGCGTTGTTGGCTCATGCGTCGGTGCTCGAGTGCGCGGTTGTCGGTGCTCCGCACGAGAAATGGGTAGAAGCGGTGACTGCGTTCGTCGTCTTGCGATCAGGAAAAACGGCCACCGAAGGTGAGTTGATCGAGTTCACTCGCAAGCGGTTGGCGAGTTACAAGGTTCCCAAGTCGGTTCGCTTCATCGAGCAGATACCCAAGAGCGCCGTGGGAAAAGTTCTGCGTCGAGCGCTACGCGATCCTCTCTGGAAGGATGCGGTGGGATAGATGAGTTCGTAACTACTGCCGCCAAAATCTGCTATGCTATGCGAAGTCACAGGGTCATACAGGTCGCGAGAGGAGTTACGATGAGCAGTGAATACAAAGCCGTAATAAAGCAGGATGGCGATTGGTGGATTGGTTGGATAGAAGAAGTTCCCGGAGTGAACTGCCAGGAAGCCTCGCGCGATGAGCTGATTGAGACGCTCCACATAACGCTGCGAGAGGCGCTTGAACTTAATCGACAGGACGCAATCGCGGCGGCCGGAGGGGACTACCAGGAAGAACCAATCGCTGTATGAAGCGAAGTAAACTGGTTCACCATCTGAATGCTCACGGCTGTGAATTGCTCCGCGAGGGCAAGCGTCACTCCTGGTGGCAAAATCCCACGATGAACCGACGGTCAGCGGTACCCAGGCACAACGAGATAAGTGATGTCCTCGCGAAGAAAATCTGCAAGGATCTTGTAATACCATCCCCCAAGTAACATGAAAGACCGGAAGAGAGCGCAGTTGATTGGTCGGCACACCTTGAGCGATCCACGAATCTGTCACGGCAAGCCGACCTTTCGCGGTAACGCGGGTGCTGTTTGAAGATGTGCTGGAACAAGTCGCTAGCGGCATGGCCTGGGAGACAATCATCGAAGAGTGGAACGACAGCATCGACAAAGAGGCCATCCGAGAAGCTGGGCAGTTCCGCCCCCAAAATGAGATTCCGGTGCGTAAACTGGAGTGAGGTTCAGTTAGGCTTTCACGGTGACCCAACAGTGAACGTTCTCGACAATCCAGAATACGGAACTACCGTACCGTGCGACCTCGAGGCTCCGTCGTGCCGAATTCGGTAGACACCCGGCCGCGTTCCCGGTGGGATCGTCCATTCGACAGTCGCGAGTGATCCGAGCAGAGACCTTCGCCATATGAATCGAGTTTCCCAATCCCGGTCACGAGCCACGGTAACCCACGAAGACCCATCCTGGCGCTGAACCATCAAATACGTATCCTGAATCTTCAGATCATTCCGCGGGTGTCCCGCCCAAAAGGACACGTTTACAGTTTGTCCGGGCTGATAGGCGGCGTTGGTGTCTCGGTGAACATCTCCAAAGTGTTTCCACAGCGGCTTCCACTCACTGGTATGAACCGGCGCCGCGCGTTGTTCGTGTCGAAGATCGAGTGGAGGTGGGCCGGGATCTACGGAGTCCCCATTGCGAAGCGCTAGGGCCAACCGGTCAAACTCTTGTTGATAGGCTGCGAGTGTCCACGGACCAAAATGCGTAGACGCTCCCTCATAGAGTTGTTTGGCGTATTCTTCGCGCGTTGTGACGTAACCGGCGTAGGCATTCGATAGACCGGCGATGACCGCATACTCGACGCCCGCATGCGCAAGTTGGGCCATCACTGTATTGATTAGCCGCCGCCCCGCCATTGTCGTGAACTCACCAGGCACGGCGATGATGACGAGGTTGCCGATTCTCGCAAGTTGTATCGGCAGGACCGGCGGTGACCACGGAAACGGTTTCTTCGACCCGATCTCCGCTATGATCGGTTTCTCGCACTGACAGTCCGAGTGGAGCTTCTTGCAGATGAACCACAGGAATTTGTGTTCATCGCAAGCCCTTCCCAGCCAACCTATACCCGGGCCGTCTGCTGCGCCGGCTATCATTTTGAATCCAAGCGCCGCCGTGCAAGTGCGATGGCTGAAGCCGTCAGTGTACTGAGGCATAACCTCGACCGCGTCCATCTTTCTATATGCGTGACGGTAGTCTACGCCTCCAGAGAGCAATTGAGCGGTCGGGTCGCAGTAGAGTCTTAATGCGTTGTTATATTGCTTCTCTCCGGAAATCCTCGTGCTATCGACGTCGTTCACACCGCCGCCGTCGGCATCTCCGCAGACGTTCGGTGTCACGTCACCTTCGTTGCTTTGCGCGAATGCAGCCACGAAGGTGTGAGGACAGTAATCCGCAGTCTTCAACCGCTCGAAAAGGTACGCGGCGTAGCCCTTGTTATCTCCGCTAATCAGACGGTTGTCGTTGTGCATCGAGGTGCAATGGACGGGAAACCAGTTGATCAGTCCGGCCTCTCGATCGGAACGGACAAACTTTAACAGCGTCATCTGTTTGTCAGTATCGTATGCGTAGCGTTCGCGCTCTGAACGCGGGTTTTTCTCGTAAGCTTCCCGGGATCGATTGCGGCTCGCATCAAGTAGATCACCGCGTGCGATACGAATTGTCCCGGGCGCCAAGTCCTCGTGGGCTCGAACGATAGACTGATAAACGCCGTCGACGATTGTCTTGAAGTTTTGCCGATCAAAGCCAAGGATGGTCAAGTTGTACAGCGCGTAGTGGGAGAACCCGCCAGGACCGGCGTGGTTATGAGTTGCGCTGAGGACAACGTTCTTATCGCAGTACAGGTTTCCATATTTGTATCGAAGCCTTTCGACAACTTGTTGCTTGACCCCTTGAAAGAGTTGCCCCAGGTCGGCGCTGACGAAAACAACTCGCTTTCCGTTACAGGGACTCTCGATGACAAAGGCCCGCGACCACAGCCGAAAATGGATTCCTCGAGTACGCTGACCCACCTGCCCGTATCCCATCATCCCGAGGCCTGAGGCTGGACCGGTGATGTCGTAGATGCCGCTACCGATCCGGAAGTCAGTGTTCCCGGCACACTCACGATCGGGCGCGACAACCCGCGCGCCTGGCAGAGTGAGCGGCGCGACGCCGGTCGAAGCGCACGGACTGACTAGAGCCACGATTACGAACGATAGAGCGAATGACAGAATTCGCAGATTCACTTTTTTGGAAGGTGAGAAGAATACTCAGTTCTTAACGGTTTCAAAGATAATCTAGTGACTTGTAACAGCCGCTTCGCTAGCGTTCCAATGAAAACGAAATCGGTGCGAACCCGTCAACGCCGCGTCATCGGTGGTCCATGAGTCGTAATTCCAGCGCTGCATAGACCACGGCTGACACTGATTCGACCGAATCGCGCGGATATCACTCGAGCCAGCGTCCTCAGATCATTGCGAAGCCGAATCATTCGGCAGCGCGAAAACGATGATCGTAGCCGAACCTGGCGGCACCGCCCAGAACGCGTTTGCCGCACCCGTGGCTACCGCAACGTACTGCTTGCCGTTGATCGCGTACGTCACCACCCCGCCGTTCATCCGCCCGCCCGTGTTGAATCGATAAAGCACCTCGCCAGTCTTTCCATCGAGCGCCATGAAGTCGCCCAGCAGCTCGCCGGTGAAGATCAGATTCGCAGAGGTCGTTGTCACTGCCGCGAGCAGCGGCCTCGGAGACTCATACTTCCATCGAACTGCTCCGGTCGACGCATCGACTGCGGTCAGCCAGCCGCGCGATTTGTCGGGAGGATCGGCTCGCACCCCACCGCCCATGTAGAACTGGCCTTCAACGTAACGAGCCTCGTCGGCCTTGTTGAACGTCCCGCACCAATCGACCGCGTTGACGTAGAGCATGTTCGTGCCGGGGTTGAACGCCGGGCCGTTCCACTGCACGCCGCCCAGCACCCCCGGACACGCGCGAACTCCTTCGCGGGTAAGCGGCAAGTCGGTGTTCAACCGCGTAGTCACCGGCACCTCGTAAACCTGCTGGTGAGTCTCGCGATCGAGAACGTGTAACAAGCCGTCCTTTCCCACAGTCGCAACCAGCCGTCGAGTCTTACCCGCAATCGTCGTAGTGAAAAGAGGGCTAACCTGAGTCGTGTCCCAGTCGTGCAGATCGTGAGGAACAAGTTGATAAAACCATTTCAGCTTGCCGGTGCGAACGTCCAAGGCAACCATCGAGCAGGTGTACAGGTTCTTACCGGGCCGCGCTTCGCCGTAGAAATCCGGCGCCGGATTGGCGACCGGGACGTATACCAGTCCCTGCTCGACATCGAGCGACAGCGGCGCCCAAACCGCGCCTCCACCTTTGAGTTTCGCGTCGGCTTTCTCCCAGGTCTCCGAGCCGGGCTCGCCATCGTCGGGCACGGTGTTGAATCTCCAGACCTGTTCGCCGTTAGACAACTTGAAAGCGCCGACCCAGCCCTTCACGCCAAGCTCGCTTCCCGCGGGACCGATGAGAATCAGGTCTTCGAACACAACGGGCGCCATGGTGAAGCCGCCCTCGTTCTTTGTCATATCGACAAGAGCGCGGTCCCAAATCAACTTGCCCGTAGCGGCGTCAAGCGCGATGAGGTAACCGTCGTGCGTTCCTCGAATCACCATCCCGTCCTTGATCGCGACGCCGCGATTCAGCGGCCAACCCTCTTTACCTTTTGGCCTGCGGTCGTGGCGCCATCGAACTTTCAATGTCGTCGCGTCGAGCGCCATCGTCGAATCCTTAACCGTGATGTACATCAGCCCGCCGGATACGACAGGATTGGTGTGGAACGCGTTCATGTCTGCTGCCTGATACATAGCGACAGGTCTGAGCGACGCGGCGTTCTGGCGATTGATCTGTTTGAGGTCCACGAATCGCTGGCCGCCGTAGTCGTGATTGGACATCAACCAATCAGTCGTGGCGGCTTGAGCCGAGTTCAACTCCGCTTGCGTAGGTTTGCCGCCCGGCGCGCGAGATGTTCCGGCGGCTGATTCCCTGGCCGGCGCGGCGTCGCCCATCTTACTCGCGAAGTCCGGCCTGTCGGCGCCGCCCTGAGCGGCTATCGTCGTCCGTTTCAGCGAAGGCGAGTTTGCCACCAGCGCTTTGCTGCCGGCTCGGTAGCCGTTGCTTTGGAGTATGAACGCAACAACCTCCGCATACTGCTGGTTGGTCAGCGTGCCCGCTGCTCCGTACGGCATCTGCGATCGGATGACAAAATGCAGATCGTCAACCGTGTGTTTGCCGTCACCCCATTTGATCATGAAGCGCGAGCCAGCCAGCGGTGTTGATGTCGCCCCTTCCAGACCCTGCCCGTGACAAAAGGCGCATTGTTTGGCGTAGACAGCGCTGCCTCTCGCAGCCTGCGCGGCAGTGAACAGGCTTTCGGCCTGGGCACCACCCGATGATGAGACCGGGCTCACCCAAAACACCAAAAGCAAAAGGCCGAACGCACCGAGAGAGAGCACCGAGCGATACGAGTTTATGGCGACGCTGGGAACGTTCATCAAACACCTCCACGGTCTGTTCGCGAGATGGCTTTCTTAGCCGCACTTCAGGGCAACGCGGCGATGGTATCAGACACGCGGCGCTCTTACAACGGTGGTGAGAAAGCCATCTTTGCCTTCGAATAGCACAGCGCCGAGTAGTGTCCTAATCTTGTGTTGGGCGACTAGGACACTATTGGGCGACCGCGTATTTGGACTGCGGTGGCGTCTTTGCGTTGCCACCGCTTTGTGTCGTTTCGTGGGCGATAACCAAAAACGGCGGCAACGCAGGCCGCCGCAGTCCAAATATTCCGTCGCCCGTCATCGGTCGTGCGCCAGGGCACCGCAAATATCAACACAAGATTAGGACACTACCCCGCGCCGAATCCGATACCGGTGCGGGTCTAAGCGTGGTATAAACCTGGCGTCGCAGGTCGACGAAGGCGTTTCTCGCTGGACATTGAATAGGCGCCGAGAATCGAGCAAATGATACGGAACGGTTCGCCGCAGCAAACGCTATCGAGGATCGTCTGTTGCTTATGGCTGTGCTTGGCCGGCGGGGCGGTCATCGGCATCGAAACTCCAGCCACCGCGCAAAGCGACGACAAATGCATCGCCTGCCATAGCCGTGAGAAGGAGAGAGCAGGCCAGGTTGTTTCCATTTATCAAACCAGCACACACGGCAAGATGAATATCGGTTGCGAGGGCTGCCACGGCGGCGACGCTTCGCAAGCGGAAAAGCTCCAGGCTCACGCGGGTCGCTTCATCGCGAGACCGGACACGAGCGCGACTTTGGAGATGTGCGGCCGGTGTCACCGGCAACCGCTCGAGTTCTTCAAGAACAGCCGTCACTTCGCGGCTCGGCCGAATGTGCGGCGGCTCGATTGTGTCGAATGTCACGGCGTGCACGGCATCGGCGCGGCTTCAGAATCGTTTCGCTGGCCGCAGTTCTGCGCCGGCTGTCACGGTCTGGAGTACCTGCCGCAGTTGCCGCGCACGTTTCAGGAGATGCTTGCGCTGGCCGATGATCTGGGCGACGGGCTTCACCGGCTGGAAGCGAAGGGCCGCGCGAACACCGAACTTATTCAACGTCGCAAAGAGATTCGTCACTTAATCTCAGAGTTGGTGCACCAGACGGATGCCAGAGGGGGTATGGAACGCATCCCTCGCATTTTGAAGTTGGGCGCGACGTTGAAGCAACGAATCGCGTCGGAAGAAAAACGGTAGCCACTACTCTCTCCTCCTGCGGCTTGCGTCATGAGGCAAAGAAGCAGTAGCGTTCAAGGTCACGTGAACAGCTTGAGCACCTTGTTGAAATAGGCGGGCCTTCGCCTGCATTACGATTCTGTTTCAGTCATTGGCTGACTGCGTCAGCTGAAAGGAAAACCTATGTGGACTCGCAAGTGTTTCGCCG
This sequence comes from Acidobacteriota bacterium, assembly GCA_038040445.1. NCBI lineage: Bacteria > Pseudomonadati > Acidobacteriota > Blastocatellia > Candidatus Onstottus > Candidatus Onstottus frigus. Next base: position 206,595 of record JBBPIG010000008.1, read on the forward strand.
ATGAAGATAAGCCCATTCAATCTCCCATACCCACCGAGATCGTTTCAAACGAAGAGTTCATTCCGCCGCCGCAGTCACCCCAGCAGCAGCGCTGGGAAGCGCGCATTGTTGAAATGTCAGATCGATGCGCGAAGACTCTCGGTATATCGCGGCGCAGCTTCCTGCAGAGCACCGGCGGTATGGCCGTAGCGATGCTCGCTTACAACGAGGTCTTCGGAAAGACTTATGAGGTCGATCCGGTTGAAGCGCTCGATCCGGCGGCCTTCGCCGAAAAATGGCCGAAGAACGAATTCATCTTCGACAATCAAACCCATCACGTGGATGTCGAAAGCCGCTGGTTCGAGGCGAGCGAGGCGGGCAAGCAAGCCGCCGACTTCCTTCGGAACTTCCGCCCGCAAGCCGGCTCAACCGCCGAGCGATTGGCGTTGCTCAATGAATCGCATTACATCAAAGAGATGTTCATGGACAGCGACACCATGATGGCGATCATCAGCGGGGTGCCCACCGCCGAGTGGCGCGAGAACATTCTGCCGCCCGATAAGATGGTCAAGACTCGCAATGACATCAACCAGATGGCCGGCAAATCGCAACGCATGCTAAGCCATGGGCTGCTGCGTCCCAATATGGGCAAGTCCGAGCTTGAAGAGATGGAGCGGCAGGTGAAGACGCTCAAGATCGATTCGTGGAAGATGTATCCCGGCTCGGTGATCGGAGACGGCGCCTACTGGCTCGACGATGAAAAAGCCACTTATCCATTCTGGGAGCGCAGCAAGAAACTCGGCGTCAAGAATATCTGCATTCACAAGGGGCTGCCGCTCGGGTTGTTCAACGAGGAACACTGTCACCCGAAGGACGTCGAAAAGGTCGCCAAAGATTTTCCCGATCTCAACTTCATCATCTACCACTCGGGTTGGAATCCCACGGCAGGCGGCGGACGGCGGCGCGAAGGGGCCGAGGCCGGGCCTCAGTACATCCCGTGGTGCTCCGAGCTGATCGACATAGTCAAGCGCAACAATCTGCAGAACGTCTACTTCGAAGTGGGCAGCACGTGGCAGGGGCTTTCGGGCGGATTCGGCGGACCCGATGTGCCGGCGATGCACTTCCTCGGACAGGTGATGAATCTTCCGGGCGGAGAAGATCGAATAATCTGGGGCACCGACTCGATCTGGGGCGGCAGCCCGCAATCACAGATCGAGCGGCTGCGCCGATTCCAGATTCGTGATGACGTCGCAGAGAAGTTCGGCTACAAGAAGCTCACGCCTGAGATCAAAGCGAAGATATTCGGGTTGAACGCAGCGCGGATTTACAAGATTGACGTGAAAGCCCAGCGCAAGGCGATTCAGACCGACAAGATCGCCGAAATGAGAGAGGAGTACCAGCAGGCGCCTCGTCCGAGCAACACCCAGTTCGGTTGGGTCTGGCGCACTCGCGGCCAGAGGGCGTGAGGGGATTACCCGAGGCACGACGAGTTCTCCAAGGGCATGGAGTTCAGGCTTTAGCCTGGTTGTTGCTGACACAGCCAGCCTGAAGGCTGAACTCCATGCCCTTCCGCTTCGATGACATGTCCAACGAGCAATCTCTTATCGACGAACTGAAAAAAATGCTTGCCGCAAGCAAGCGAGCCGTCGTCTTCACCGGCGCCGGCATCAGCACCGAATCGGGGATCCCCGACTTTCGCAGTCCGGGCGGCATCTGGACTAAATACCAACCAATCGACTTTCGCGAGTTTATGTCATCGGACGAAGCGCGCCGGGAAACGTGGCGGCGAAAGATGGCCGTCGACAAGTCTATCTCTCAAGCGGAGCCAAACCGCGGCCACCGGGCTATTGCTCAGCTCGTCGCACAGGGACGAGTCTCGAGCGTGATCACTCAGAACATCGATGGCTTGCACCAGCGATCGGGCGTCCCCGATGAACAGGTCATCGAGCTTCACGGCAACGGCACCTACGCAGCTTGCCTCGAGTGCTCGAAGCGTTACGAACTGTCAGACGTATTCGCTGAGTTTCAGATCGCCGAAGAGCCTCCGGTTTGTGAGTGCGGAAGCTTCATCAAGAGCGCGACGATTTCGTTTGGTCAGCCTATGCCGGTCGAGGCAATGCGGCGCGCGCAGGCGGAGTCAAAGAGCTGCGATCTGTTTCTGGCGATCGGGTCATCACTCGTCGTCTATCCCGCGGCGTCATTTCCGGCAGTGGCCAAGCAGAACCGCGCGCGACTGGTGATACTCAACCGCGAAGCGACGGATCTCGATTATCTGGCGGATCTGGTGCTCAACCTCGAGATCGGCCCGACGCTTGGCGCGGTGACTGGAGTTGATTGAATCAGCAGACTATCGTGCGCAACCTATCGCGCTTGTGCGAGCACCGCTGAGTTTATATAAATAGCAGGTCATGAAAAGTATCACGCACCCAGGGTTACTGCTTTGCCTGGCTCTCTTGGTTCTCGGCGCTTCTGCTATAGCCCAGCAGAAAAAACGGGATGCACAACCGAGTCAACCTGAGACTACCGCTGAAGAAGCGGCTCAGCTCGAAGCCGTCATCACCACCGATGCCGGCGTGATTCGCTTTGAGTTCTTCTCCGCCAAGGCTCTCAAGCACACGCAGCAGTTCATCAAGCGTGCGCGCAACGGTTCTTACGACGGTTCGGCGTTTCACCGCGTGATCCAGCGTGGAATCATTCAAGGCGGAGACCCGCTGCTCAAAGATACACAAACGGCGCGCGAGCGTTGGGGTACCGGAGGCTTGAATCAGATCGCCGATGAGTTTAGCGACATCAAGCATGTTCGGGGCACCGTTTCGACCGTTCGCATTCCGGGACAAGCGAACAGCGGCGGCGCCCAGTTCTTTATTTGCTCGTCGCCTCAGCCTCAGCTCGACGGGCAGTTCTCAGCTTTCGGTCAGGTCACCGAAGGAATCGACGTTGTGGATCGGATCTCACTCGCGCCAACTGACAGCAATGGGTTGACGGTCACCCCTGTGAGAATCATCAGCGTCAAGATCGAACCCAAGAAGCTCGAACCCTTCAAAGACGCATCTGTCGACCAGATGCGTAGAGAAGTTTTGCTACGAACGAGTCTCGGCGAAATGACGCTCGAGATGGACCCCGGGCTTGCTCCCGAACATGTGCGCAACTTTTTGAAACTCGTCGAAAGCGGATGGTACGACCATACGGCGTTTCAGCGCATCGTGCCGGGTTTCGTCATTCAAGGCGGCGCCGGATCGACGCGCGCCGACAACAAACCGCACCCCGCGGACAAATGGGTACACAAGCTGAAGGGGGAGTTCAGCCGGACGGCGCTTCACATTCGCGGCGTCTTGTCGATGGCGCGAACAAGCGACCCCGATTCGGCGGAGACTTCCTTCTTCATCGTGCTAGGCCCGGCGCCGCACCTCGATGGCAAGTACTCGATCTTCGGCAAGGTGGTTGTTGGCTTCGAGACGATTGAGCTGATCGAGAAGGCGGCTCGCAACGGTGAAGCGCCCGTCCAACGCATCGAGTTGATCGAAGCAGTAATCAAGCAGTGAAGTTCAGGGTTCAGGGTTCAGGGTTCAGAGTTCAAGCTTTAGCTTGCCGACCAATCGCAGCAACCTGAAGGTTGAACTCTGAACTCTGAACCCTGAACCCTGAACTCTGAACCCTAGTCTCAACGCGCGGATTCTTCGGCGCCTTGTACGATGGCGACCGCGCGTGGGGCGTGTCGAAGGGTGAGTATCAGGCCTGCCCCAATCATCGCAGAGAATGACAGGTATAACATTGCTCCCAAAAACGAATTGGTCCGGGTGTTGAGGTATCCGACAACGTACGGCCCGACGAATCCTCCAAGGTTTCCGATCGAGTTGATCAAGCCGATCGACGCGGCGGCTGCGGAACCGGTCAGAAAGGTCGTCGGCAGCGCCCAGAAGGAAGGGAAGAAGCTGTACAATCCGGCGGCTGCGATGCAGAACATGCTTACGGCCAGAGCCGTGTTGCTCTGAGTGAGCGCGCTTAGGAGCAGCCCCGCACCGGCGACCATCATTGGCGCCGCCGTGTGCCATCGTCTCTCGCCGCTGCGATCCGACGACCATCCTACAACCAACAACGCGATGAACCCGGCGAGATATGGCAATGCTGAGATCAGCGTGACGATTAAGTTCGGAAGCCCCGACAGGGCCTTGATGATGGCCGGCAGCCAGAAGTTGAAGCCGTACAGACTTGTCACGATAAAGAAGTAGGCAAGCGCGAGCAAGACGACTTCACGGTGCTTCAACGCTTGCAAGACTCCCAATGAGTGGGTCGCCGTCTTGAGCTCCTTTTCCTTTTCGAGTTCCTTTGTGATCCACTCTCGCTCGTCGGGTGCGAGCCACTTCGCCTGGTGCGGCCAGTCGGTCAAGTAAAAGAGCGTCACAATGCCGAGGATGATCGCCGGGGCGCCTTCAATGATGAACAGCCATCTCCAACCCGCCAGGCCAAACCAGTTCACGCCAAGAAGGAGCCCCGAGATCGGTGAGCCGATGAAGTTGGAAAGCGGCACGGCTGCCATAAACAACGCCACCGCTTTCGCTCTGTCCTGATAGCGAAACCAGTGGGTAAGGTAAACGATGATGCCCGGAAAGAATCCCGCTTCCGCCGCGCCGAGCCCGAGCCGCAGCCAGTAGAACTGCGTCGCCGAATTCATGAAACCCATCAGCACCGCGACGATTCCCCAGGTGATCATGATGCGCGCGATCCACTTTCGAGCGCTCCACAACTCAATGAGAATCGTTCCCGGGATCTCGAGCAGAAAATAACCGACGAAGAATATTCCCGCGCCGAACCCGAAGACGTCGGGTGTGAAGTTGAGATCCCTGGTCATCTCGAGATTGGCGTACGATATGTTGACGCGATCGATGTAGTTGATGATGTAGAGCAGGAATAAGTAGGGCAGGATGCGCCGCATTATTCGCTTACGGGCGCGATCGGCTGCGTCGGTTGAGGGAGCCAGGCTTACCATGTTGACGGCCTCACTTCGAAGCATGGATCGCAGCCAATGATCTGAGTGCCCGGTCGGACCAGACAACTTTCATTGAGACATTCCCAGCTTTTCACGGATCTCGTCGCTGGTCCAAACTCGACCTGCTTAGATGTCAGCAATTCCTTCCTCAATCAAGTGTCGCTCGAGCATCAGACGCGTGAGGTCTTCCCAGGTGGCATCGTCGGGTAACGACTCTATGAGCTTCAGGGCTTCTTCTTTAATGTGTGTGGTCTCCTGCATCGGTTCCTCCGCGCGGACCTTTTATCACAGGCTCAGTATCAGGTTTCACCGTTTCAGATGCTTCTGCCCGCCGACTTCATACGATTCACGCATCCAGCGTTGAACGTCCCGGTCGAGGTCGGCTTCGGAGTATACACGGAACGAGTGGCCGATAAAGTGGGGCGCGTACTTTTCTACCTTGAAGAATCTGGGGTCGTCATCGACTCTGGGGAGCGCGAGGGTGCAGAGCAGATGAGACTTGCGCGGATAGCATCCGCCGAATCGCACTCGCACTTGAAACACGACGCGGGTTTTTTGGGGAATCATGGTGACAGGCCCACATCTTCGAATCATTTCGGCGAACTTGTTGAAAAGCTGAAGCACATGAGGCTCACTGCGAGCGAAGAGGTCTTCTAGAGTGAACTTGCCACACGAATGCCACAGGTTCTTTGTGACGAATCGCTCGCCGCACTTCGGACACTGCCAGAGTGGTGGAAGCTCTGCTGGCATAGAGAAGATCTCCTCGGTATTCAGGCTGGTCAGAGTTCCCTTTTGAATGCCCGGTCTCATAGCGCAGTTCGGTCTAGAGGCCGAGCCAACCTGGAAATTCGCGCCCGATGTTACATTCTTGCTGTCGGGTGATCAAGTTAACCCAAGAGCCGACGACCTCACTGCGAGTCGCCCTTTCTCGCTCTCGCTGTAGTTGGTTCGCCTCTATTTCAAGGCGTATACTCTCCTCTCCGACACGGTCGTGCGAAACTAATTTCCATTCGAAGTCGTATTCGGAGCGCAACTTCATCCGATGAGACGGTCTTTTCAAAGGAGACTCCTATGATCCGAAGAGCACTCACTCTTATCCTTCCTTTCGCTTTTCTGTTCTGCGTGCAGGCATCGGCTCAAACCGTCGACGAGCTGATCAAGAAGAACCTCGACGCGAAGGGCGGCCTTCAAAAGCTCAAAGCCATCAAGAGCGTCAAAATAACGGGCAAGATCATCCAGCAGGGAATCGAGATCCCACTCGTCATTCAGCAAAAGCGGCCCCGTCTGGTTCGATTGGATGTGACCTTCCAGGGCAAGTCTCAGACTATGGCCTATGACGGCGAGAGCGGCTGGAAGACCAATCCGTTTCAGGGCTCCCCGGATCCCGAAAAGATCGCCGGCGATGATTTGAAAGAAGCTGAAGAGCAAGCCGACATCGACGGCGCGCTGGTCGACTACAAAGAGAAGGGCCACAAGGTCGAGCTTGTCGGCAAGGAGGATATGGAAGGCACCCCGGTCTACAAACTGAAGCTCACGCTCAAGAACGGTGACGTGCGCAACATCTATCTCGATGCCGAGAACTATCTCGAGCTGAAGGTCAATTTGAAGCGAAAGACGCCCGGCGGGGAGATTGAGGTGGATCAATACGTTGGAAACTACAAGCCGGTCAACGGAGTCTTGTTCCCCTTCTCGCTCGAGACCAAAGTCAAAGGGCAGACCGTCAGCCAGATCACTCTCGAAAAGATCGACCTTGATGTCGCTATTGACGATTCGATATTCAAGATGCCGGCCAAGCCCCCGGAGAAGCCGAAAACCGAAGAGAAGAAACCGCCGGTCCATGAGTAGCACCGCTTGTGCGAGGACAGATTAATTAACCGCTGATTTGCGCTGCCTGTCGGAACGCCGATCTTCGCCGATCTGCGAATATCAGCGGCACGGCAGTCAGCGAGAATCAGCGGTTCATTCGCAGCGAGAGGAAGACACCTATGCGCTCTCATTCATTCACCATAACTTCGTTGTTTGTTGTCCTCGCCGCTTCGCTAACGCTTAGCGTCGCCGCGCAGACCACGGTCAAACTCGATTCAAACAGCTTCGGCGCGATCGAGGCCCGGCACATCGGACCGGCAATCACTAGCGGCCGCATTGCCGCAATCGACGGAGTAGCAAGCGACCCGCGCATTCTCTACGCCGGCAGCGCCGGAGGCGGAGTGTGGAAGTCCATCAACGCGGGCACGACCTTCAAGCCGGTCTTCGACAAGTACACTCAATCCATCGGGGCGGTCACCGTCGATCAAGCTCACCCGGACACCGTGTGGGTCGGCACGGGTGAATCGTGGACCCGCAACAGCGTCTCCGTGGGGACGGGCGTGTACAAGACGACCGATGCGGGCGACACCTGGAAACTGATGGGGCTTGAAGACTCCGAGCGCATCGCGCGCATCGTGATCGATCCGAAGAACTCCGATGTAGTCTACGTCGCGGCGACCGGCCACCTGTGGAACAGCAACGAACAGCGAGGCGTCTTCAAAACCACCGACGGCGGTAAAACCTGGCAACGCATCCTGTACATCGACAAGGACACCGGCTGCTCGGATATCGCGATCGATCCACAGGAGCCCAACATAGTCTACGCGGGCATGTGGCAGTTTCGGCGAAAGCCCTACTTCTTCACGTCAGGCGGGCCGGGCAGCGGACTCCACAAGAGCACCGACGCCGGCAAGACCTGGAAGAAGCTGACTAAAGGTCTTCCCGAAGGTGAGCTTGGCCGTATCGCAATCGCGATCGCGCCCACTCGGCCGAATCTGGTCTACGCAATCGTCGAAGCCAAGAAGAGCGCGCTGTATCGTTCCGAAGACCTGGGCGAGACCTGGACCAAGGCAAGCTCATCAACCAGCGTGACCGGGCGGCCGTTCTACTTCGCGCGAATCCTCGTCGATCCGAAGGACTACAATCGGCTCTACAAACCTGATTTCAATGTAGGCGTGAGCACCGACGGCGGGCAATCGTTCACTCAACGCGGGGGGCGCGCTCACGGCGACTATCACACCATCTGGGTCAATCCGGTGGACACGTTTCAAGTATATGTCGGGACAGACGGCGGCGTGTACCAGTCCAACGACAAGGCGAACACTTTCAAGTTCCTGAGCAACATTCCTGTAGGCCAGTTCTATCACGCGAGCTTCGATATGGAGCAACCTTACAACGTGTACGGCGGGTTGCGGGATAACGGGTCGTGGATGGGACCCTCGCAGAGTCCGAACGGGGTTGAGAACAAAGACTGGCGCAACGTCGGGTTTGGTGACGGCTTTTTCGTCTGGCCCGATGCTATCGACAAGGACATCGTCTACAGCGAGTTTCAAGGCGGCAACGTTCTGCGCTTTCACAAATCAAGCGGCGAAGTGAAATGGATCAAGCCGCTGCCCAGGCAAGGCGAGCCGAAGTATCGCTTCAACTGGAACACAGCGCTGGGGCTGAGCCCGACTAACAAGAAGGTGATCTACATCGGCGCGCAGTTTCTGTTTCGCACTACGGACAGAGGCGAATCCTGGGAGCGCATCTCGAACGATCTGACGACCAACGATCCTGAGAAGCAGAAGCAGGAAGAGTCCGGCGGATTGTCGATCGACAACTCATCCGCCGAGAATCACTGCACTATCGTTGCAGTCGCGGAATCGCCGCTCGATGAAAAAGTGATTTGGGCCGGAACTGACGACGGAAATCTGCAACTCACGCGCGACGGCGGCAAGGCGTGGACCAACGTCGCCGGCAACATACCCGGCTTGCCTGCGAACACCTGGTGCACCAGCGTCGAGCCGAGCCGCTTCGATCGCGGGACCGCATACGCAACGTTCGATGGCCACCAGACCGGTGACATGAAAGCTTACGTCTTTAAGACCACCGACTTCGGCAAGACGTGGAAGCCGCTGGCGAGCGAGGCGATCAAGGGCTACGCGCACGTGGTTCGCGAAGATCGCGTCAACCGCGATCTGCTTTTCCTGGGAACCGAGTTCGGGTTGTTCGTTTCAATTGACGGCGGCGCGCAATGGGCGCAGTTCACCGGCAACCTGCCGCCGGTCGCCGTGCGCGACATTGCGATTCATCCGCGCGAGCACGATTTGATCCTCGCCACCCACGGCCGGGGCGTTCTGATCATCGACGACATCACCGCGCTTCGACAGATCAACGCGAAGATTCTGGAGTCGACTGCTTACGTACTGGACTCGCGTCCATCGCCGATCACGATTTCGGTCGGGGCGCAGAATTTTCCCGGCGATGGCGACTTCGTCGGGTCCAATCCACCGGAGGCGGCGACGATTACCTATTACCTGAAAGATCGTCACGTGTTTGGCGACATGAAGATCGAAATCTACAACGCCGAAAGCAAACTCATGACGACTCTTCCCGCGGGCAAGCGCAGAGGAATCAACCGCGTTCAGTGGTTCATGCGCCAGAAGCCGCCGAAGGTTCCGCCTTCGCCGAACCTCGCCGGGCCCTCGTTGACCGGACCGATGGTGCCCGAAGGCGTGTACACCGTTAAGCTCATCAAGGACAAGGAGACTTTCACCGGGCAGGTCAAAGTCGTTGCTGATCCGAAGTCTACGCATTCAGCGGCCGATCGCGCGCTTCAACAGCAAACAGTTTGGAAGCTGTACGGCATGCAGGAGCGGCTTGCCTTCGTCGATGATGTCGTAACCGATGCGCGAGACAAGACGAAGGACCGAGCCAAGAAGCTCGATAGCGGTGACGCGGTTGCGAAGGATCTCGAAACTTTCGCCGACAAGCTGGACGCGCTGCACAAGACGCTGGTGGCAACGAAGGAAGGCACGATCACCGGCGAGGAGCAGTTACGCGAGCGAATAGTCGAGCTCTACGGCTGGGTGACCCAGTTTGGCGGCCGTCCGACGCAATCGTTGCTGGATCGGATTCCGGTGCTCGAAAAAGAAATCAACGACGCGAACGCGGCGTTCGAAGCGATCATCGGGAAAGAGCTTGCGGGGGTGAACACGAAGCTCTCGAGTAAGAAGCTTGATCCGATCAAGGTGATGACGAAAGAAGAGTACGACAAGAAGCAGGAAAAGTAGCCCTGGGAGCGCAGCCCTGGGAGCGCAGCCCTGGGAGCGCAGGCATCCCTGCCTGCCTCCTCTAGCGCAACGCCAAGCAGGCAGGGATACCTGCGCTCCCAGGGTCAGTAGTTGCTCGGAAGGGTTCGCGCCGTGGTCGGAGTACTTGGATGTCGGTTAGACTGTACCTATGAGCACACCAACTGAAGCAAGAGTCACTACGTGTCCCTCGTGCGGCGCGAACAACCGAGTTCCTGCTGAAAAGCTTCGCGAGGGTCTTGAACCTGTTTGCGGCCAATGCAAGAGTCCGCTTCCTGTCTCGGCTCATCCTATGACAGTGACCGATGCGAATTTCGCGGAAGAAGTCGAGCGTTCGCCGCTGCCAGTGCTGCTGGACATGTGGGCTCCGTGGTGCGGGCCTTGCAGAATGATCGCACCGATAGTCGAGCAACTCGCGAGCGAGCTTGCGGGCCGCGTGAAGGTAGCCAAGCTCAACGCCGACGAGAACCCGATGACCGCGTCGCGCTTCAACGTTCGCAGCATTCCGACGCTGCTGGTGTTGAAGGATGGGCAAGAGGTCGATCGACTGGTCGGCGCGTTTCCGAAGCAAGAGATTCTGCGCAGAGTGCAGGCGGTGATTTGAGTAGTGAATGCAGGACCACCCATAGGCATTTAGCTAGCGGAGGAATCCGTTTGAATCACTCAGGCAGAACTCGGCTGGCATTTCTTCTAGCGCTGCTAGCGATCGCACCAACTGTCTTCGCTCAGGAGCCGCCGAGGGAAACCGGTACCTTTCGAAAGCCGGATCTTGTCGAGCTGATCAAACTCGATCGCACCATCAAGCTCGATATTCGATACGCAACTTCAAACAACTTCCTCGGACGGCCGGTATACAAAGAAGCTCGCGCGTTTCTTCAGCGGCCTGCCGCCGAAGCGCTCGTTCGAGTGAACAAGGCGCTGCGAATAAAAGGCTACGGGTTGATCATCCATGATGGCTACCGGCCGTGGTCGGTGACCAATATCTTCTGGGACGCGACACCCGCGGACAAGAAAGAATTCGTGGCGGATCCGAGTCAAGGCTCGCGTCACAATCGAGGCTGCGCGGTTGATCTCTCCCTCTTTGACTTGAAGACCGGCAAAGTAGTCGTGATGCCTTCCGGGTATGATGAGATGACCGAACGATCTCACATCAACTACACTGGCGGGACCGATGAGCAACGTCGATTGCGCGACATTCTGCGCGCTGCGATGGAAGCGGAAGGCTTCGCGGTGTACGAGCCCGAGTGGTGGCACTACGACTACAAGGATTGGAAAGAGTACCCGATTCTGAACATCAGTTTCTCGGAAATCCGGAGGCAGAAGTGAGCGGGTCCTAGCGCCGCCATTATTCTTTTCGACGTCTTCGGCTGCGCGGTAACCTGTGAGCGTCGAACCTCTGTCAGATAAAAGGGAGAGCTTATGCCTTTGTCAAAGAAGCTTCAGGAAGTCGTCGATAGGATCTCGCACAACAGAGAGAAACTGCTTCAGTCGGTTTCCGGTTTGAGCGACACGCAGCTCAATCACAAAGCAGAGGAAACCGCGTGGTCGGTCAGCGACGTCCTCAATCACGTTTCGCTGACCGATGAAGCCAATGCAAAGCTCACCTCAAACATGCTCAAGCGAGCGCGTGCGAGCAGCCTGCCGCCCGATCCTTCGCCCGAAGCCTCAGTGATCCATTCGATGGACGACATATTCGCGCGAATGAACACTGCGAAGTTTCAAGCGCCCGAATTTGTCGCGCCTCATTCGCACTCACCCGTGGATGAATCGCTGGCCAGGCTCAACGCTTCTCGCGAGAGAATGCTGGCGAATGTGGAACAGCTCGACGGATATAATCTGAGCGAGCTCACTTATCCGCACCCGTTCGCCGGAGACCTGAACACTTACCAATGGGTTTTGATGGCGGGCGCGCACGAGTTCAGACACGCCGAGCAGATCGATAGAATGAAATCGCAGCCCGGTTTTCCGGAGTGAGATCGAGGGGGACGGTGAGGTTCAGAGTTCAACCTTTAGGTTGCTTCCAACAGGTTGCTCTTCGAAAACAGCAAGCTAAAGCTTGAACTCTGAACGCTACGGGCGCGGCGTCACTTGCAGGTTCTGGTTGTCCAGCGTGAACCCGACAAACCCGATCATCATTTCTTCCCAGGTCTGCGGCCCCCAGCGAACGGCCTTCGCCGGATCAGTTGGTCATCCGAGCCGGCGAAAGGTTTATCTTCCCGCTGGCGAGACGATAGACTCCGGTTGCGATTCGCAGCTCTTTCTTTTCAACCAGTTCCTTTATGATGTCGCTCTGATCCAAAACGCTCTTGGTTTGAACCGCAACATTCTCATCGACAGCGAACGGGAGAATGTCTTTTGCGTCCGGATGCTTGCGCCGGGCGATAGCCACAGCGGGCTTGATCTTCTCGATGATGGCTTCGATGCCCGGAGAGAATTTGCCACCATCGACAGTTGCTTTCACCGCCCCACAGGACTCGTGCCCGAGCACAAAGAGCAGCTTCGAGTGAAGGTGCTCGGCTGCGTACTCGATGCTCCCGAGCGTGACCGGGTCAACGACGTTTCCGGCGACGCGAACGACGAAAAGCTTGCCGAGCGATTCATCAAAGACGATCTCAGGCGGAACGCGCGAGTCCGAGCAACTAAGAACGATCGCATATGGATGTTGTCCCTTTGTCAGCTCGGCTCGCTCGCGCTTGTAGTTTGCGTGGCTGTGCTTGCCCTTCACGAACCGCGTTTCCGTCCATCAGGCGCGCCAATAAATCTGCCTTCGACGTGGAAGACTTCTCTGATGACGCGGGGAGAGATAGCGGCCCGAGAAACAACAGGGCCGCGGCGACGAGACAGTATCCGAGTCCGAGTTTGAGAGACGGACATTGCTCGATTCTTTGCATGGTGAACCTCCGAGGATGGCTGCCATCCTATCGGCGTGGGTGCGGAATGCAACACGAGGTAGCATCGGCTTCGGCCTATGCAACGCCCTCCGGAGGTCTCATTGAAGAAACATGCTGCCGACATCATAATCAAGGTTCACGCAAATGCAAGAGCCCCAAAGATCAAGTTTGATCATCTCGCGCGACTCGGCGACGCGACTATCAGCCGCCGCCGAGTGGCTCAATAGCTATTCTCTCGATGCAGAGATCCTGATCGTCTCTCCGACGCGAGAAGCCGGCGACGAATTCGTCCGCAATGCGGCGTTATCGTCAGGGGCTCGCTTCGGACTCCAGCGGCTTACGCTCGACCGGCTTGCTGCCAGCCTCGCCGCGCCGGTACTCGCTCTGCGAGGCCTGGCGCCGACGACAAGCCTATCGCTCGAAGCCCTCACCGCGCGCGCGATTCACTTGCTTGTGTCAGACGGAGCGCTTTCGTACTTCGCTCCGGTGGCGAAGCGGCCGGGGTTTCCACGCGCGGTCTCGCGTACGCTGGATGAGCTTCGAATGAACAAGGTAGACATCGAAGCGATTCGTCGATTGCCGCGCGGCGGGCCGGATCTGGCCGCACTTGCCGAAAGCGTCGAACGCGAGCTTGCGTCGGCGAAGCTTGCCGATCGCTCCGCAATGTTCGAAGCCGCGACCCAAGCCGCAACAAGCGCGCTCCGTCCTTATCCGATAGGTCTGTCCTTGCTGATGCTCGATCTCTCGGTTGCTACCACTCGCGAAGCGGCCTTGCTTGAAGCGCTCGCCCAAACCGCGCCCCGCGTGCTCGCGATAGCAGCTCGAGGCGACACGCGAACGATCGCGAAGCTTCAGCCTGCAATGGGCTGTGAAGCCGAGGAAATCAGAGAGGGCGAACCAGCAAGCTCGCTCGCGACATTGAAGGCGCATCTGTTCGAAGACTCAAAGCCGGAGGAGTCGGAGCTGGACGAAAGCGTCACGCTCAGCTCGTCGCCTGGCGAAGCGCGCGAATGCGTCGAGATCGCCCGCCGAATTCAAGCAGAAGCCGGGCGCGAAATCCCATTTGATCGAATCGCGGTCTTTCTGCGTTCAGCCGGCGAGTACCGTCCGCACCTCGTAGAAGCTCTCCGGCGCGCAGCGATTCCCGCCTATTTCGCGAGAGGCACGACCCGGCCCGATCCCGCCGGGCGCGCGTTGCTCGCGCTGCTCGCGTGTAGAGCCGAGGACTTTTCCGCTCGCCGCTTCGCCGAGTACACCTCGCTCTCACAGGTGCCGGATCGCGAAGCTGCGCGCGACCCGGAAGCCGGCTGGACGCCGCCGCCGAACGAGCTTCTGCCGCGGGGGCTCGAACCTGAACCTTCCAGTGATACCGAGTCAGAGGCGGAACCGTTGCCGGTCGATCTCGAAAACACGGCTGAGATTGGAGGCTCGCTTCGCGCGCCATGGCGGTGGGAGCGATTGCTTGTTGACTCCTCGGTAATCGGCGGAAAAGAGCGATGGAGGAAGAGGATCGAAGGGCTCGAAGCTGAATTGCGATTGAGACGGCAGGAATTGATCGACGAAGGAGAAGAGACGCGCGCTGCGGGGCTTGATCGTCAGATTCGTGACATCGAACATCTTCGCGAGTTCGCGCTTCCGTTGATTGATGAGCTGGCGGCGTTACCTGATCGCGCGACCTGGGCAGAATGGTTGACTCATCTTCGCAAGCTTGCGCGGGCCGCGCTCCGAAATCCCGAGGGGGTGCTGGAGACGTTGGCCGAGCTTGAACCAATGTCGCCGGTCGGTCCGGTTGATCTCTACGAGGTTCAGATCGTTCTTGCGCCGCGTCTGCGCGAGCTGTCGGTTCCTCCGCCTCGCCGGCGCTACGGCGCGGTCTTCATCGGTTCAACCGACGCCGCGCGCGGAATGAGCTTCGATGTGGTGTTCGTGCCGGGGCTCGCCGAGAAGCTTTTCCCGCGAAAGCTGATCGAGGATCCGATACTTCTCGATGAGCAGCGCCGTCACATCGACGAGTGCGATTTGATGACTCAAAAAGATCGCGGGGACGCCGAGCGCCTCGCGCTGAGGCTGGCAGTGGGAGCCGCTTGCGAGCGAGTTCATCTGTCTTACCCGCGCATCGACGTTCAGCAAGCTCGCCCGCGCGTGCCTTCATTCTACGGACTCGAGGCTCTTCGCGCGGCGGAGGGTTATCTTCCCGGGTTCGACAAACTCGTATCGCGGGCGGAGTCGAGCGCGAGCGGGCGGCTCGGCTGGCCGGCGCCCACCGACCCACGGGTTGCGATCGACGAGGCGGAGTATGACCTGGCGCTTCTGGCGCCGCTGATTGGCGCCGACCCCGAGACAGTAGCGGGCACAGCCCACTATCTGCTCTCGACTAATCGTCATCTCGCGCGCGCATTGCGCGCTCGTTCAAGACGCTGGCTCAAGCGATGGACTCCGAGCGACGGACTTGTAGAACCGGATGATCTGGCTCGCGAAGCGCTCGCCGCCCATCAGCTCTCAGCGCGTTCGTTCTCGCCCACGGCGCTTCAGAACTACGCGGCCTGCCCGTATCGGTTTTTTCTTCAAGCCGTGCATCGGCTGCAGCCTCGCGAAGAACCGGCTGCCATCGAAGTGATCGATCCGCTCACGCGCGGGTCGCTGTTTCACAAGGTGCAGTACGAGGTGTTGACGATGCTGCGTGAGGCCGGGCTTTTGCCTCTCAATCCAGCGACGCGCGAGCGGGCTATCGCCCTGGTCGATGATGTGCTCAACCGGGTAGCATCGAGCTTTGAAGACAAGCTGGCGCCGGCGATCCCGCGTGTCTGGGAAGACGGCATCAACTCGATTCGCGCTGATCTGCGCGAGTGGCTTCGACGAGCTTCGGAGGCAGACGACGGATGGGTGCCTTACAAATTCGAGCTGTCGTTCGGGCTGGCCGATCGCGGCCGTGAAGACGAAGACCCGGCAAGCGTCGCCGACCCGGTGGCGGTCACCGGCGATTTGAAACTGCGAGGGTCTATCGACCTGGTCGAACGCCATGTCAGCGGCAAGCTTCGCGCGACCGATCACAAAACAGGCAAGGCGCGAGCGCGCGATGGAGTAGTCGTTGGCGGAGGCCAGCACTTGCAGCCGGTGCTTTACGCGCTGGCCTGCGAGAGGCTGCTCGAGGCGCCGGTCGAATCAGGGCGGCTTTATTACTGCACCAGCGCCGGCGGCTTCACGGCCGTCGAAGTTCCTCTCGATGACTTCAGCCGTGGCACTGCTGGAATAGTAATCGAAACGATCGGGCGGGCGCTTGCAGAAGGCTTTCTTCCGGCGGCCCCAGCACGAGGCGCCTGCGATTGGTGCGACTATCGCGCCGCGTGCGGGCCTCTCGAATACATCCGAACATCGCGCAAGCCGGGCGACTTGCTGTTCGAGCTCAAGCGTCTGAGGGAGCTGCCGTGACGAAGCCTCACAAAGCGGCGCTCGCCGATCAAGCTGCGCGGGATCGGATTCGCAACGACTTCGACACAACTCTTGTCGTCGAGGCGGCAGCAGGCACGGGCAAGACCAGCGAGCTGGTTGGCCGCATCGTCGCGGGCATCAAGTCAGGCCGCGTCAAGCTCAATAAAATCGTCGCCGTCACCTTCACTGATGCCGCCGCCGGCGAGTTGAAGCTCCGTCTGCGAGACGCGATCGAACAACATCGCCAAGACCCGCAGTGTCCGGCTGAAGCTCGGGAGCTTCTTAAGGACTCGCTGCCGCAGCTTGAAGAAGCCCGCATCGGCACTATTCATTCCTTCTGCGCCGATCTGCTGCGCGAGCGTCCGGTCGAAGCCGGCATAGATCCTCTGTTCGATGTAGCCCCGGAAGACACTGCGCGGCCGCTATTCGAACTTGCATTCGATCGCTGGTTCGAACAGCAGCTTGCAAATCCCGGCGAAGCCGTTCGGCGCATTCTGAGAAGACGCCCACGCCGCGAATACCGTAGAGATCTTCCCGGCATTCTCGCGCGCCGCCCGCGCGATGCGGGTCCCAAGCGCGCGCTTCGTGGCGCCGCGAGAGAGTTGATCGAGCGCCGCGATTTTCCGGCTCAGTGGCGGCGCAATCCCGAGTTCGATCTGGAAGCGGCGATTGATGGGTTGATCGCCGAAATGACCTCGCTTGCCCAGTGGGCGGACTCCGGCAGCGCAAACGACTACTTCTTGAAGTCGCTCAAAGAAATCAAGGTGTTCATCGAAGAGGTGAATCGCGTTGAAGAGGTTGCCGGCCGCGACTACGACGGACTTGAAGCAACGCTCACCGAGATGAATCGCGGCAAGCACTGGAAGTGGGTCGGCTATGCGTCGAGCAAGATCAGCTATCCGAGAGACGAGTTGATCGCGCGGCGCAACGCGGTCAAAGAGAGCTTGCAGGGTTTCGTCGATCAGGCTGGAGCCGACCTCGCTCCTCGACTGCGAGACGAGCTGTGGCCGGTGATTGAAGAATATGAAAGATTGAAAGAGCGCGCGGGCTGTTTGGACTTTTTGGATCTGTTGCTTCGCTCGCGCGACCTTGTAAAAGAGAACGCCTCGGTGCGAGCCGAGCTGCAACAACGCTTCACTTACATTTTCGTGGATGAGTTTCAGGACACCGACCCGCTTCAAGCTGAGTTGCTGATGCTGTTGTCGGCAGACGATCCGAACGAAAAAGACTGGCGTCGCGTCCGTCCGGTTGCGGGCAAGCTGTTCATAGTCGGCGATCCGAAGCAGTCGATCTATCGTTTCCGCCGCGCGGATGTCGCGCTGTATGAACAGGTGAAACGCCAGATCAAGACCACCGGCGGAGACCTTCTCGAGTTGAACGTCAGTTTCAGGTCTGTGCCCGCTATTCAACAAGCGGTGAACGCCGCGTTCTCACGAGTCATGGGCGCCACTCCCAGTCCGGCTCCTGGGGCCGGTTTGAAGGCAGGCTCGACGCAGGCTCGCTACGTGCCGCTCGCGCCTCACAGGTCCGGCGTTGATTCTCAACCGGCGATCGTTGCGTTGCCGGTGCCCGCCCCTTACGGCGATTACGGCAAGGTGGTCGAGTGGAAGATCGAAGAATCATTGCCCGGCGCGGTAGCGGCTTTCGTCGACTGGCTTGTGCGCGAAAGCGGTTGGACCATCACTGAGCGCGAGCATCCTGACGTGCAGGTACCCATCCGGCCTCGTCACGTGTGTTTGTTGTTCCGCCGATTCCGCAGCTTCATGACCGACGTCACCCGGCCGTACGTTCGCGCGCTCGAAGCCAGACGTCTGCCTCATCTGCTTGTCGGAGGAAGCTCTTTCCATTCGCGCGAAGAAGTCGAAGCGATCCGCAATGCGCTTGCCGCCATCGAGCGGCCCGACGACGAGCTTGCGCTGTTTGCGACTCTTAAGGGCCCGCTGTTCGCGATCAGCGATGCGCAGCTCCTGGCTTATCGATCCAGGTTTGCGACTTTGCATCCGTTCAAGCAAGTGCCCGAGGACTTGCCCGAGTCTCTGGTCGAAGTCGTCGACGCGCTTGCCGTATTGCGAGAGCTTCACCTGGGGCGCAATCGACGGCCTGTTGCGGACACCATCGGGCGATTGCTTGCGACGACGCGAGCGCACGCCGGATTTGCGAACTGGGCGACCGGGGAACAGGCGCTGGCAAACGTGACTCGGCTGATGGATATGGCCAGGCGAGCCGAGCAGGGCGGTCTGATCTCGTTCCGCGCGTTTGTCGACTGGCTCGACGATCAGGCCGAGAACGGTGAAGCAGGCGATGCGCCGATCATTGAAGAAGGAGCGGAAGGCGTTCGCATAATGACCGTTCACAAAGCGAAGGGACTCGAGTTCCCGGTCGTCGTGCTAGCCGATATGACTGCGAAAGAAGCGCGCGAGCCTTCGCGTTGGACCGACACCGAAGCCGGTCTGTGCGTGATGAGGCTTGCAGGCTGCTTGCCGCCCGAGCTTCAAGAACATGCCGGCGACGAGCTGCAGCTCGAACGCGAAGAGGCCGCGCGAGTGCTGTACGTTGCCGCGACTCGCGCGCGCGATCTTCTGGTTGTCACCGCAGTGGGCGACGAGCGTCGCGAAGGCTGGCTCAGCGTTCTTGATCCCGCGATCTATCCGCCTGCGAAGGAGAGCTTCAAACCCGAGACTAATCATCCGCCGGGCTGTCCGGAGTTCGGCGCGGACAACGTGGCGTTTCGTCCGAAGAACGGTCTGCGCAAACCAGGATCGGTGACGCCGGGCTTGCACAAACCGGAAGCAGGGGAGCACAGCGTTGCGTGGTGGGACCCGTCGGTGCTCGAGTTGAACAGGCAGGATGAAATCGGCGCGAGGCTGAACAAGCTGCTCGCGGCTGATGAAGAAGGCAAGCGCTCAGAGCAAGGCATTCGCGATCACTCGGAGTGGCAAGAGAACCGCACTCGCGTTCGTGATCGGGCCAGCGCGCCGAGCGTGAGGGTCGTAACGGCGACCGAGCACGCAAAGGGAGAAGAGCAAAGGGCGAAGAGCGAAGAGCAAAACGCTGCGGCGATGTCTCATACACCGGTGCAAGCTGACCCGCCAGTTGGACAGTTAGACTTGTTCGCCGCCCCACCGCCGCCTTCTTCGCGATCCGGAGTAACCGTCGACAGCGGCGCGATCCCCGACGTAGCTGTTGAATCGGCCGGCATCGACTTCTCGCGCCCGCATGGCAAACGCTTCGGGACTCTCGTTCACGCGGTGCTGTCTCTGGTAGATCTGAACGCGGATGCCGCAGGCGTGCAAGCGGCTGCGGAACTTCAAGGCCGATTGTTGGGCGCGGGCGCTGAAGAAATCAACGCCGCAAAAGAGACGGTCACGCGCGCGTTGGCTCATCCGCTTCTGCGACGCGCCGCCGCGGCCTCGCTTGCGGGTCGCTGCAGACGCGAGAGTCCGATAGCAATCAAACTCGAAGACGGGATGCTGGTTGAAGGAATCGTTGATCTGGCGTTTATCGATGAAACCGATCCCGGCATGTGGATCGTGGTGGATTTTAAAACCGACTTCGAGATTGGAGGAAGGCTTGAGGAATATCGCGAACAGATCGCGCTTTACAGCGAGGCAATTGCACGGGCAACCAAGCAGCGGGCCACCGGCGTGCTGCTAAGGTTATAGTCACTTCAGCTTGCTATCGAGCAAACGAATGAAAGGCAACATCTCAATTGCTGAACTGAAAGCCGGAGAGGAAATCTGGCTCGCTGTTGCCGTGACCTCGGCTCGCGAGATCAGACCGCAACAAGGTAGGCCTTTCTTGCTCGCCAGTGCCCGAAACGCAAGCGGAACCATCGCGCTGAAAATACCAACCGAGATTCTCAAGTCAACACCGAAGCCAGGGTTGTGGGGAATCGTTGGCCGCCTCGAGACATTTCAGAATCAGCCGCAGTTCGTAGTCTCGGAACTCAGACCAATCACCGTCGACAAGTATCGAGAGCTGCAGAACGCTGAACCTCTCTTACCGCGGGCGTTCACGCTCGACATCGAAACCATCCCGGTTCCCGCTTTCAAAGAAAGAGCAGCCACTCGCCTGGAGCGCGCAATGCAACGCGGAAAGATGAGCGAGGAACAACACCAGAGATACTTCGAGGACCAGGCCGCCGAAGAAGAGCGCGCTTACAGATCGGGCTCGCTCGCGGCTACATCCGGGCGAGTGTTGTCTATAGCCATGCACATTGGGCCCATCGGCGGCGTCGAAATAGAAGGCGTCGAGCAGAGCGAAAGCGAACACGTGTTTGGCATCGACGCCGACGGACAAGAACAAAGCGAACAACAAACGCTGACGGATTTTATCGCGCTGATGCGGAGCTTCGACGCTGACATCGATGAACTTGTCGGCCATAACATCATCGGCTTCGATCTCCCGTTCATTTTTCAACGCTGTTTGGTCAACGGGATCGCTGTTCGGCCGTTCGTTAATCTTGCGGAGTTCAACGTGCGAGGCGTCTACGACACGATGCATCGCTGGTGGTTGGGCTCGAAGAACCGAGTTGCACTCGACGACATAGCCTGGGCGCTTGGAATTCCATCGAGCAAGACGGATGAAGTCGAGGGAAGCCGAGTGTTCGAGTTGTATCAAGCAGAAAGGCTCACCGAGATTCGCGAATACAACCTGAACGACGTGCGTGTGACGCGCAAGGTTTATGAGCGAATGGTGTCTGGCTTCGGAAGGTAACTGACAAACTGGGTTCCACCTAACAGACTCTGCCAGGGATATGCCCTAGTACCCAGCGGCCAACTCCTGGTGGATCAATCCAGAGCATCGAACCAAGTTCCGTGTCGGCTGGATAAGGATGATAAAGAAGGCCATTCGCCGTTTCGCGAACGGCGATACCCAACCTCGTCAGCGACTGTGTGAAAAGGCGAACGAATCCCCAAACCGGAAGGTTGGGGGATTGCGAGGATTGCCGCCTGACACTCAAGCCTCAAGATGTGTTTGTCGCACTCAAGCTCCTCGGATACGATTCGTAGCTGAGATGATCGTGTACGGTTCTTGCCAAAGTTGATGCCGCATACTATTCAAGTATCGTGAGTCCCGGCAGGCCGTGAGGCCCCGATCGTTTAGAGCAAGGCGAGGTGGAATTGGATCAAACCGTTTTTCTGTTACTGATGTTAGCGATTGGACTTGCGCTCGGCGGCGTAGCCGTGTGGTTCGCGCTTCGACCGCGATTAAGGCACGAGTACGACCGCGCCAGAAGCGAATCCGAAACAGAACGCGCAACGCTGGTCGAGCGGCTTCAGGGCAGGCACGATCAGACGCGCAAGCTCGAAGCTGACCTCGGCGAGTTGAACTCGAAGCTGTCGGAGTTTCAGAACGAAACCGCCAGCCTGCTTGCGCGGATTAGCTCGCTTGAAGCCCAGCTCGAAGCCGAACGCAAAGCCGCTACCGAAAAGCTTGGACTGCTTGAAGACGCTCAAGGCAAACTGTCCGATGCCTTCAAGGCACTGTCAGCCGACGCGCTCAACACGAACAGTCAGAACTTTCTCAGCCTCGCCAGAGAGACACTGGGTCATTTTCAAGAAGCCGCCAAGGGGGACCTCGACACTCGTCAGAAAGCCATAGGCGAACTGGTTCAGCCGCTAAAGGAATCGCTGGACAAAGTCGATTCAAAGATCCGCGAGCTCGAGTCAACACGTGCGTCGGCTTATTCGTCGCTTACCGAGCAAGTAAAGTCTCTCGCCACAACTCAGACGCAACTGCAAAGCGAAACAGCAAACCTCGTCAAGGCGCTGCGCTCCCCAACCGTTCGTGGTCGATGGGGTGAGATTCAACTCAAGCGAGTGGTCGAGATCGCCGGCATGGTCGAATACTGCGACTTTGATGAGCAGCCCAATGTCCAGGGTGAGGATGGCAGGCTGCGCCCGGACATGATCATTCGTCTGCCCAACGAAAGAAGAATCGTGGTTGACTCGAAGGCGCCGCTGCAAGCCTATCTCGAAGCGCTTGAAGCGCCGGACGATGAAAGCCGAGTTGCAAAGCTGAAGGATCACGCGCGGCAGATCAGAACGCATCTGACGAAGCTCGGCGGCAAAGCTTACTGGGAGCAGCTTCCGTCGACTCCGGAGTTCGTGTTTATGTTTCTGCCCGGCGAAACATTTTTCAGCGCGGCCTTGGAGCAAGACCCGGGCCTGATTGAATTCGGCGTCGAGCAACGGGTGATCGTCGCCACCCCAACAACGCTCATCGCTCTGCTAAAGGCCGTCTCGTATGGCTGGCGACAAGAGCAGATGGCTGAGAACGCTCAGACAATCAGCAGACTCGGACGGCAATTGTACGAGCGGCTAAAAACTCTCGCCGAGCATTTCTCCGACGTGCGCAAGGGTTTGGACCGCGCGGTCGACTCCTACAATAAGGCTGTGGGGTCGTTTGAAGGGCGAGTGCTCGTCACCGCGCGGCGCTTCAAGGAGCTTGGCGCGACGACCGGCGAAGACATCGAGCCGCTCGAGATAGTCGACCGCTCGACGCGCTTGTTGGACATGGGAGAGACGGGGCTTATTCCGGGATTGCTTGAAGGCGAGGATTCGGACGAGGAAGAGACAGCATTGAAAATGAAGATTGAGAATTGAAAATTGAAAATTGAGAAAATTGTAGATTTAAATTCGGGGGCCGCAACGGCAGTCAGCAAATTTGCAATTTTCATTTTTCAATTCTCATTTTTCAATTCTCAATTTTCAATTCCCGATTTTCAATTTCCGACTCCTTGCCTCTGGAGCTACGTTGTCCAAACAGATCTGGCTAGCCCCCATCCTCAGCAACAATCGTGAGCGGCTGCTCGAGCGCGCGTCGGACGTGCTGGCATCCGGGCCGACTGAAGGCCTGTTGTATCTGGCCGCTTCGCGCCCGTTGCTGGAGCTGGCCGCCGGTAGATTGCTCGACGGCGTTCGCGTTCGCGGCGTGTGGGGTTCGCTGCCGGTGCACCTGTTTCGAGGTTTCGCCAGGTTCGTGCTCGCGACCGCGATCGAAGACGAAACCGGCTTGCCGCTCGCTCCGCGAATTGCGATCGATCAAGAAGAACTTCCTCTAAAACGCAGCCTGCTCTCCCAGATCGTCAAGCGGTTGGCGCGTGAAGGAAGTCTCAAAGCCATCGCGCCGCTCGCGCATCGCGACGGCTGCATCAACACCATCGCCACTTTGATCGGCGAGATCCAGCGCGCGGCCAGAACTCCAGCCGAGTTCAACGCGATTATCGACGCGCGCGCCCGCGATCTCTACCAGATGAGCGGTGGAGCGAGCGATCCATCCGTCCCAACCGGGCAGACCATTCCGCTTCAGATCGATTTCGATCGGGACATCGGATTGATCTACTCGGCGTATGCGGCGGCGCTCGATGGCTACGGCCTGACTGAAGACGATGCCGATCAGTTGCGCGCGTTGGCAGTTTTGCGGGGAGAAGTCGACGGGAAAAGGGTGAGCGTGCCGTGGCTTTCGGATGTTCGGCTGCTGGTGCTTGATGGCTTCTTTGACTTCACTCCGGTTCAGGGCGAGATGCTCAGGCTGCTGGTTCCGCAGGTAGCCGAGGTGATAGTGAATCTAAATCGTGACGAGCGAAACGCCGATATCTTTCGCCCGTTCGAGCGAACGATTGATCAACTCGCATCCATTGCCGAGTTCGAAATACAGCAGAGCGCGGAAGCTCAGCCGGTTGCGGCCGGGCTGTCGTTGCTGAGCCGGCGATTGTTCAACTCAAGCGTGACCGAACCCACCATCGCCGATGAGCAAGCTGCGGCTGAAGCTTCCGAAGAGGTTTTCGAGAATTCACTCAGCATTAGTTTGCTCGACTGCGGCGACCGGCAGACTGAAATCCGCGCGATAGCGAAAGAGATCAAGCGGCTGGTGTTGCTTGAAGGCTATCGCCCCAGCGAGGTCGCGGTTGTGGTTCGCCAGCGCGCTTTATATGAGGACACGATCGACCGAGTCTTCGAAGAAGAACGAATCCCTTGCGCGCTCAGCCGCCGCATTGCGCTAACCGAAGTGCCGTCGGTGCGGGCGGCAGTGAAACTGTTCGAGCTGCTTATTGAACTCGCGCGCGAAGGCGGCGCCCCAAAGGCCGGCGAAATTGCCGATCTGGTGAAGTCCGGTTACTTCGGTTTATCCGAAACCGAGCTGGCCGGGTTGCGTGAGCGCTTCGCATGGGACGACGG
The DNA here is from genome assembly GCA_038040445.1 of Acidobacteriota bacterium. Taxonomy (NCBI): domain Bacteria; kingdom Pseudomonadati; phylum Acidobacteriota; class Blastocatellia; genus Candidatus Onstottus; species Candidatus Onstottus frigus. Next base: position 231,163 of record JBBPIG010000008.1, read on the forward strand.
TCGACAGTCGACGGTCGACGGTCGGGGCTGGGACGCGGACGAACTCGAGAACGCGATCGCCTACGTGGGCGGCGAGCTGCGCGTTGACCGGTGGGTGAAACGCGCTCGGCAATTGACCCATCAACCGGCCGACGAAAAGTTTTTGGCAAAGGAGCCCGACGACGAACCGGAGCTGGAGGATGAGAGCGTCGCCGCATCCGATGAACAACCTGCCGCAGTGAAGCGGCGCGTCGAGCGCGCGGAGCCCGTCGATGTCCCGCTACCGGGCTCGGAACGAAGAGCCAAACCGGCGAGTGAGCTTCATCCGGCGTTGATCGCGTGGTCGGCTCTGATCGTCGAGCGGTTTGCCCAGCTTCTGGGTGACGCGCGTCGCGAAGCCAGCCCTCGCGAGCTGCGCGATGCGATGATGCGGTTGCTCGAGCAGCTTCAATTTGCCGGCCAGGTGCGAGGTCCTCAGCACGCGAGTGTCTCGGACCCGGAGCTCCCGGCCTTGACGCTCGATCTGCGCGGACTCGAAGGACTGCGCCGTGCGTTTGCCGCCGCCACACGAAGCCTCGAGATGGCCGAACGCGTTGGCGCCGAAGCCGAGACTGAATCGACGATAAAGCTCGCGACACTTATCGAGGAAGCGATGCGATGCGTGCGGGCACAATCCCTGGTGACGCGCGGCCCCGATCCGGATGGCTTGAAGGTGCTTGAGGTGACCGATGTTCGCGGGCTTCGATTTCGTGCGGTGTTCATCGCCGGACTGGTCGAAGGCGGCTTTCCGCTGCGCGCCTCGCGCGACTGGCTTTACCCGCATGAAGAGCGCGAGCGATTGAAGCAGTACGGTCTGACGCTCGAGGACATCTCGCCCGACACGCTTCTCAAAGAGGAGCACTATTTCTACCAGGCTGCCTGCCGCGCAACCGAACGGCTCTATCTGTCGCGCCCGCTGGTGCTGGAAGATGGCTCGGAGACGGTGCTGTCTTACTACGTTCAAGAGCTTAGCCGCGCGGTCGCGCCGGCTGTAATCAGGAAGGAAATTGTGCGAACTGATTTCGACGGGCGCACTTTGTTCGAGTCGTCCCGGAGTTCCGAGCTGGCCGTGTCGCTGGTGCGGCAGGAAGAGAGGAGGAGGTATCAAGCGCAAAGAGACGGCAACTTTCCCAAAGACGTCATCGAGCCGCTGATCGAAATGGCTTCCGATCGGAAATACTTGAGCGAATCGGCGCGGAACCGAATCGCCATCGAACGCGAGCGAGGCAGCCGCCGGTTCGGAGAGTTCGACGGGGTGATCAGCAGCCGCAGGTTGATTGAGAGACTTGCGGAGCAGTACGGCGCCGATCACGTATTCAGCGCGAGCGAGCTCAGCTTGTACGGTAAGTGCCCGTTCAAGTTTTTCGCCGAGAAGGTGCTGAGGCTGGAGCCGCGCGGTGAAGCGGCGCTCGACCTGACGGCGCTGGATGCGGGAAGCCTTTTGCACGAAGCACTCAGGCGGTTCTTCGAGCGTCATCGAAACCAACGGCTCACGGAGCTTGATCGCGCGGAACTGCGTCGCGAACTTGGCGAAGTGGCCGACGAGGTATTTGACGAACACCAGCGCGCCGTTCCTCCTCTCAATCCAAAGGTGTGGAGCATCGACCGCGACATAAGAAAGCTGTTGCTCGAACAGGTGCTGGATTATGAGCTGACGGTTCAGGGGCAGACTCGATCCGAAGATGTGCGGCCGGCTTACTTCGAGCTTGCGTTCGGTATGCAGGGCGGCGCGGTCGATCCGAGTTCGACCGATCGGCGGCTGGAGCTTAAGCGAGGTTCGGGCGATGGAATTGAAACCGTTCACGCGCGCGGTCAGATCGACAGAGTCGATGTCGCGCGCGACGGGACCGCTATCGCGTACGACTACAAGCTGTCCAGAGGCGCCGGGCTCGACGACATGCAAGAGGGTCGAGCATTGCAGCTTCACCTTTATCTTGCAGCGCTTGAACAACTACTTTTGCCTGAGAGCGCGATCGGCGGCGGCGGGTACTACACGATGAGGGGCGGCCACACCCGGCGCAACCAGGGTTTGTATCGGGCCGTGAAGCATGCCTATACCGCCGTGGGAAAGAGGACGTCTTCGACGTTGTCGGACTCAGAGTGGAACAGGGTTCGCGCTGAGATGGAAGCGCGCGTGTGGGAATTCATCGACGGCATGCGAAGGGGCGACTTTCAAGTTGCGCCGTCGGCTCCCGAGGCTACGTGCCCGCACTGTGATTTTTCGGCGGTCTGCCGCTACGAGAAGTTTCGGATTCAAAGAAAGGACCGATGACCAGAACGACCGACGACCGGCGACCGACCAGAACGACCGACGACCGGAGACCGGAGACCGGCGACGCGCACGGTACGACCGACGACCGACGACCGGAGACCGGCGATCTGGGAGTCGGTCAATCCGTCGCCGGTCGTCCCCCGTCATCCGTCACCGGTCGTCCCCCGTCATCCGTCACCGGTCGTCCCCCGTCATCCGTCGCCGGTCGTCCCCCGTCATCCGTCGCCGGTCGTCCGTCATCGGTCTCCCGTCGGTCCCCGTCATCCGTCACCGGTCGTCCGTCGTCTTTTCGCGAGCTGAAGCCGGAGCAGCAGCAGGCGGCCTACACGCTTGACCGCCACGTCTCGGTGACCGCCGGTCCCGGCGCAGGCAAGACCACCGTGCTTGTCGAGCGCTACCTCCACATTCTTCGCACGCGCGACATCAGCGTAGATCAAATCGTCGCCATCACCTTCACCAACCGCGCTGCAAACGAGATGCGTGAGCGGCTCAGAAGAGAGCTGGATGAGATATTGTTGTCGGCGACTCCGATTGAACGCGCAAAGTGGATGCGTCACAAGCGGACGCTCGACAGCGCGATCATCACGACGATCCACGGCTTTTGCGCGCGCCTTTTGCGAGAGTTCCCGGTCGAGGCCGACATCGATCCCCAATTCGTCCTGATGGACGCGCATCAGTCGGTGATGCTCGAAGAAGCGGTCGCTGAAGAATCGCTCACCGAGTTCATCAGCGCGGATCATCAAGCGGTCACGCAACTCGCCGCAGGCGTTGGCCGCGCGCGGCTCGCACGAGGGCTGATCGGCATTTATCGCACGATGCGAAACCAGGGGTTGACGCTCGAAAAGCTAAAGGAGGAGACCGAGAAGAGCCACAAGACAGTTGAGGACTACAAACGCGCGTTGGTCGAGTTGACAGCGCAGATGAACGAGTTCATCCAGGCTCGCGGGCTCTCGGCTGGGGCCGAAGAGAAACGTAAGGAGGCCGAGCGACGTTGGCCTCTGCTTCGGGAGTTCCTCTGCGCGGTTTCCGCGTCGACCTCACCTGCGGAGTTCTCCGAGGCGATTCAAGAATTCCGCGGCGCGGCCCGGCCAAAGGCACAGGGCAAAATTAATGAGATGGTCAAAGCGCTCGATGAGCTGATCTGGGAGGACAATCTCCGCGGGCGAGTTCCGCAGGTTTTCTTTGACCTCCTCGCCAGGACGTACGCGCACGAGTTGATCAACGCAATCGCGCAGATCGAGCGGCGGCTCAACGAAGAAAAGCGGCGCAGGTCGGCGCTCGATTTTGATGATCTGCAGTTGCGAGCGCTCAGTCTGATCGAAGAGCATCCCGAAGTTTTGCGCAGGACGCCGGGGCGATACCGCTTCTTTTTGGTGGACGAGTTTCAGGACACCAACGGCTTGCAGCGCGAGTTGCTGGCGCGGCTCGCGTTTGGTGGCGCGGACTTCAGTCAGCGCGAATCAAATGACAGGCAGCGGGAGGAGAGCAGACTGAAGTCTGCGCCACGTGCGAATCTGTTTATCGTCGGCGACCGCAAACAATCGATCTACGGTTTCCGCGGCGCGGACGTGGACGTATTCCGCGAGATGACCGCGCTAATAGAAGCCCGGAACGGTGTGCCGGTGCCGCTCAACCGAAACTTCCGAAGCCAGGCCCCGCTGATTCGTTTCTTCAATCTCCTGTTCGAGCACGTGTTCCAGTGCGACCCGCGCATCGCCGCCGATGAACTGAACGAGCTTGGGTACGTAGCGCACGAAGCAAGCGTCGTCGCTCGCGAAGATGCGGACGCGACGCCTGTCGTCGAGCTGCTCGTGGATTTGAGGGCGCCCGGCAAATCGGAAAACGAATCGTCGCGGGAAAAGCCTCGCGAGCGCGATGCCGAGCAGTTGGCGGAGCGGATTATTTCACTTGTGGGGATGGAATCGATCAGTGCGCCCGGCGGGTCAAGTGGTGAAGCCGGGGCTCAGCGCAAGATTGAATACCGTGACATCGCGCTGCTGTTTCGAGCGATGACCGAAGTTCACCTCTATGAATCGGCGCTTCGCCGCGCGGGCATTCCGTATGTGACCGTCGAAGGAAAGGGCTTCTACGCGCGTGAGGAGATCACCGACTTTGTACAGCTACTGCGCTTCGTCGATAACAAGACCGACGAGGTTGCGCTGGCGGCGGTGCTGCGTTCGCCAATTTGCGGTCTGTCGGATGATGTCCTGTTGGCGCTTCGATCCGCGCCGGCGCGAGCTGGAGTCGAAGAACTCGGGCCCGTGCAGAGACGCGGCGGCGTTCGGCCGTTGCTTCATGCGCTTCGCAACCACGAGCCGATCGACCTCATCGAGACGTCCGAGCGGCCGGCGCTCGACCGTGCAAGAGAGTTATTGGAGGAGTTGATCGGGCGCGCGAAGCGATCGCGGCTGTCTGAGCTTTTGAGATTTGCGGTCGATGCTTCAGAGTACCGGACCGTCGCCGCCGCAAACTTCGACGGCGGGCAGCGGCTCGCGAACATCGAGAAGATGTTCACGCTCGCTGAGCGCTTCGAACGTTCGGGCGCTTATCTGATCCGCGACTTCGTGCGCTTCGTCCGGGAGTTCGAGGAAGCCGGCGGGCGCGAGAGTGAAGGACAGATAGACGACTCAGCCGACGCGGTTCGATTGATGTCGATTCATCAGTCGAAGGGGCTTGAGTTTCCGGTGGTGATTATTCCCGATCTTCATCGACTTCCGGATAACCGGCGCGAGTGGTGGGCACTTGACCGGCATCGCGGGCTGACGTTGAAGATCCCAGACGGGCGAGGAAGGCTGGTTGTGGGCGCCGCATTCGTTGCTTTCGCCGAACGGGCGAAGCGTCGCGAGGAATTCGAAGGCATGCGATTGCTGTACGTCGCGGCCACTCGCGCGCAAGACCGGCTGATACTCTCGGGCGCGGCGAAAGACCTCGCCGGCTTGCGCAGTTCGTGGCTTGCATCGGTCTGCAAAGCGATCGGAATCGCGACGGAGATCGAGAGCGGAGTTCTTAAACCCAGCGACGAAGTCGAGGTGAAGCTCACTGTGAATCTGCGTGACGCTTCGGTTGAGACGTCAAATAAGCTGGGCGAAGCTTGCGCTGCGGTCCAACCGGAAAAGGATTTGACCCCGCCCGACGGCGCTCGTTTTCGGCTTCTCGACCCGATCGAGCCGCAGCGCGGAAGCGGGCTTCATCGCTTCAGCGTTACGCAGCTTCTGAACTATCAACGCTGTCCGCGGCAGTATTACTTCGATCGGCTGCTTCACGCGCCGAGCGAGGAAGAGATCGCGGTATGGAACGACGCCGAAGCTCCCGAGCCTCCCGCGAATCTTACAGCGACGCTCCGAGGCGCGGTGATCCATCGCTTCTGCGAACAGTTCAACGAAGGCGATGATCTTCACGATAGCTTGAGCAGCAGCTTTGAAGTTGTGCTCAGGCAGAGAGCGGCGGAGCTTGGTGACCGGGTGTTCGAGATCGATTCCGATAAAGCGATTCACGATCTGCTGCCGCTCGCGCGGAAGTATGTTGGAAGCAAAGTGCGTGAGCGAATCGAATCAGCGCGGGCGGTTCCGAATCACGCATCACGCATCACGCATCACTCACCCGGCGTCTTCAGCGAGCAGCGGTTTCGACTACGGCGCCCGCTCGGAATTTTGACCGGCACCATAGACAAGCTCCTGGTTCGCCCTTCAGAAGGCGGCGGCTTGGGCGTCGAAATAATCGACTTCAAGACAAATCGGTTTCGCGGGAGGAAGGCTGATGCGGTTGGCGTCCAACGGAATCCCGTCGACGGCACACAGCAGGCTCCCGGGAACGAACCCCGAACGAATGACTCGGGCCAGCTTTCGTTCGCATTCTTGGAGCGCGCGTCTGGCGCTTCGTCGGATCGAGATCTTCTGGTGCAGGCTGAAGTACAAGCCGCAGCCGCTGACTATCAATTGCAGATGCAAGCCTACGCTTTGGCCGCGCACGAGTTGATACCCGAAGCCGCAAATGTGCGAGTAACGCTCCACTTCCTCGATCCCGATATTGAAGTGAGCTTGCCCGATGAACTGGTCCGGCGCGATGCGTGTGCGAAGGCGATTGACGAAGCGATGCTGAGCATTGTTTCTTCGTCTTCGCCCGCGAGTTTCCCAGTTCGCCCCGCCGAACATTGCCTGATGTGCAACTTCCGCGAGATGTGCGCGCCTGGGCAAAGATGGCTATCGGAGGTGAGACTCTGAAAATTCGATTGCGGCTGCCAGCGAGCCGAGTTACGTGATATATTCGTTTCAACAATCGGTAATGGACAGGAGCTAGAAATCATGGCATCCACACTGCGCTTCACCTCTTCCGATCTTGAGAAGTTTCCCGATGACGGCAAGCGATACGAGATCATTGATGGAGAATTGTACGTGTCTAGACAACCACACTACTATCATCAACTCGTGTGCTCCAATGTTGTAGCCTTGTTGAAGACCTGGAATAAGAGTTCCGGGCTTGGTCAGGTTAACCTTGCGCCGGGGGTAATATTTGCTGAGGACGACGACGTCGCTCCGGACGTGGTATGGACCAGCAACGCCCGCTTGGCTACGATACTTTCACCCGACGGCAAGCTCCACGCCGCGCCTGAGTTGGTTGTCGAGGTTCTCTCACCTGGAACAGCGAATGAACAGCGTGATCGTTATGCGAAGCTCAAGCTCTATTCGCGGCGCGGCGTCCGCGAGTACTGGATAATTGACTGGCGCACTCGGCAAACAGAGATCTATCGTCGCGAACAGGCTGAACTGAGAATGGTGGGCACGCTCTTCGAGGGGGACACACTAGACACGCCGCTCCTGCCGGGCTTCACGTGTAGCGTTTCAGAACTCTTTGAGGATATACCTTCAGGAGCGTAACGCGCTTTGCGTCTTAGACAAGGCAAGCCTGAAAAGCAAAATACCTGGTAGCGAGTTGATCGGTTGGAGTAGAATCAGGGACGTCCTTCGGGCGAGGAGAGAAGCGAATGAGTAGCACAACAATACCCCAGAAAACACACCTCGGCTGGGTGGTTGACGTCCCGGACGAGATCGCTCAGGCGCTCGGCGTTGCCGAGGGTTCGATCGCTCTCCTTCACGCAAACGAAGGTCGCCTCGAAGTCGAGATCCTGCCACCACCTTCCGCGGAGCTGGTAAACTCCGTTCGCAGAATTAACGAAAAGTACAAGGACGCCTTTGAGGAGATGAAACGTCTTGGCGACTGACGAGATCAAGTATCTCTCGCACGCCGAGGCGGTCCTTCTTCACATTTTGCTGATGCGTGATTGGAGCGAGACACGTTACGGCGTGTTTGATCGAGCCGCTACTCGAATCGACTCTAGCGCGGCCCGAGCAGTCTGCCACTTATGAACGTGCGGATTTGGTTCGACAGGCGGCGACTCTTTGCCTCGGTCTGATCAAGAATCATCCATGGGTCGGCGGAAACAAACGGACGGCAACTGCGCTTGTCGACGAGTTTCTGTTCCGAAATGGCATTGAGGTCAAGGCCTCACTAATGGACCCCTCCTGGAGTTAGTGGTTGCGGTTGAAGCGGGTCGCTGGGAAGTGGACGAGATCGAATCGTGGCTGCGGCAGCACGTCGCTCCTTTCCCGTAGATAACCGCTCATATTCGAAGCCACATTTCTTGACGCTCATCGCTCATCTCATTGTATAATCCAACCCAAGCCCCGGAGGAGATATGAAATGCGCTCAATTTGGAAAGGTCACATCAGGTTTCTGTTAGTCGCCATCCCCGTTCGCGTCTACAACGCGATCGAAACGTCGGAACAAATCCACCTGAACCAGTTGCACAAAGAGGACTACGGTCCTATTGCTTATGACAAGCGGTGCAAGAAGTGCGGCAAGACCGTCTCGAAGGATGACATCGTCAAGGGCTACCAGTACACGAAGGACCAGTATGCGATCATCGAACCCGACGACCTCGGCAAGATCAAGCTGAAGACTACGAAGGTCATTGACATAGTAGGCTTCGTCGACCGGTCCGAGATTCCGCCGATGCTTTACGATTCACCCTACTTCGCCGGTCCCGACGGCGAGGTCGGCGCCAAGACCTACGCGCTCCTGCGAGAAGTGTTGAAAGATACGGGCAAGGTTGGCCTCGGCAAAGTAGTCCTGCGCGATCGCGAAGATTTCGTAGCTATCGCACCTCAGGGTGAAGGGCTGGTACTTTACAAGCTGCGATATCCGAAGGAAGTGAGAAAGATGAGCGAGGTCCCTCAGCTTGAAAACCCGGAGATCGACAAAAACGAGTTGAGGCTCGCGCACACACTGGTCGACCAGATGGTGACTTCGATCGGGGAGATCGAAATGCGAGACCGCTACAGCGAAGCTCTCAAGGAAGTAATCGAAGCCAAGATCGAAGGTAAAGAAGTCGCCGGCTTCGTCGAGGAAGAGCAGCCCACGGTCGACATAATGACCGCCCTCAAAGAGAGCATCAAACAAGCCCAGCGCAAGCCGATGGTGAAGGCCACCGGCAAAGCCAAGAAGCAGGAAGAAGCGGAGGAAGCAAAGCCGAAGAAGGCTCGCAAGAGCAAGGCTTCATAGGCCGAGTTTCTCAGATGTCCAAGAAGGATTCCAAGATTCTCCGGTTCCCCGCCCCGGCGCCGTCGAAAGCAGATTACCAAAGGGTCAAGTCGACCTACACCGTTGCCGAGATCAAACAATTGTTTGGTCTCAGCGAACGTGTGATTCGCCGCTGGACCGAAGGGGGCGTCGTCAGTGCGACGTTGTCTTCAGAGAGCGGCGAACCGCTTTATGACTTCAGCGCGCTGACTCAGTTTCGACGCGTGCGCGAGCTGCGCGGGCAGGGCCTGACTCTCAAGCAGGTCGAGGCCGAGCTGCAGGGTCAGATGAACCTGTTCAAACCGGTTCGGGCCGAGATCGCGCATCTGCTCAGCCCGTTTGAGGAGGCGCTTCTGCTGCATGAGCGCGGCGACGCAAAGGCCGCGGAGTTATATCGAGAAGCGATCGCAGAGGGAGACAACTTAGCCGACTCCTACTGCAACCTTGGCATCATCGAGCTCGAACAGGGCAAGATGCCAAAGGCGCTCGACTGCTTCACGCTCGCTTTGAAGAACGAACCGCGCCACGTCGAGGCCCACTACAACCTGGCCAATCTTTACTTCGATGCCGGCGATTTGCAGCTTGCGAAGCTGCACTATGAGACGGCGGCGGAACTCGAGCCTTCTTTTTCGCCGCTTCACTACAATCTTGCGTTGGTCTATTACAAGGTGGACGATTTGGACGGCGCATGCGCCGCTCTGCACAGATACAAGGAACTGGCTCGCGAAGACAATGAGATGTCCGCCATTGATGAGCTTCTGAAATGGCTGGAACAGGCGCGCGAGATCGAGAATAAACGGCGTGGTTTGCCGTAAGCTCATCACGAAGCCGGCCTCAGTATCATAAGAGACACATGACCTTCAAGAACTGAGCGAGGTGAGACGATGCCGCGAAAATTCACGTCGCGCAAATCCTGGCGCGAGAAGCTCGAAAGGCAAGATCACTCAAAGATCATCGAGATCCCAGCCGCCATGTCCACGAGGCTAGGGATGGGCACAATGCTGATCCCGAAGCCGAGGGATGTCGATGCGCTCATCCGGAAAACGAAAAAAGGGAAGCTCGTCACCGCGTCCGAGATTCGATCGAGGCTTGCGCGCGACAACAAAGCCGACGTCGCCTGCCCGGTGACAACCGGCATATTCATTCGGATCGCCGCCGAAGCCGCCGAAGAAGATCGGCAGAACGGAAGAAAGCAGGTGACGCCCTATTGGCGGGTGATCAGAGACGACGGCCGCTTGTACGAAAAGTTTCCCGGTGGAGTGAAGGCGCAATCGCAGCGCCTGAAAGACGAGGGACACTCGATCGCGCCAGGCAAAGGCAAGCGGCCGCCGAGGGTGAAGGATTTTGAGAAGTCGCTTGCCCGGCTCTAACGCGAGCCGGCTACTTTCGGTTGCTCCTGTGACCGCAGGCCACGGCGGCGCGAGTTGGTGATCCCACTACTGCCTCTTGCGCGCCCAATGCTCCAGCCACGGCTTCAGTTTCGGGAAGCTCAGCCTCTCGCCTCGCCACGCATAATCGCGTAAGCCATCGATTGCCGTCCACGTGGGGTGATAGCGGTGGTGGATGTCATCTGCATTCACATTACCCCAACTGCCGTCCAGGTTCTGATGCGATAGAAGGTACTCGGTGCCGTGTCTTATGAGCAGATGGCCGTCAGTTAGCCCGAAAGCTTTCAACGTGTCCAGGAACTCGCCAACCATCTCCGGGTCGTCCAATGCGACGGCCTCTTGGAGATTTTCCTTGAGGAAATCGAACTCATGAGGCAGCCAGCGTGGCGAGAGCTTGAAGCGGCCATAATCATTCAGCGTATAGACGACGTGAGTGACCGCGTAGACTGAAGAGTGGAAGTCGTCCGCGGTTGTGTCCTTGAGCCCAGAGTACGGGCGCATTTCGGGCAGCCACCTGATTGCGTCTGCGTATTTTGTGCCAAGCATCACGCCTGAGCGCTGGTTCCGATAACCTCTGTAGATCGCCTCCATCCAGGTCTCATACCGGCTTTGCATTCGCAATCGACTCTTGCACCCTTGACAGGTCCTGCGCCCGCGTGAGTTTTTGAGTCCGCAGCGGCATCGTTTTGGGAGATCCTTCGGCGGGCGTTCGAGCGCGGGGTCGAAGCCCAGGAAATCCTGAACGGTGAAGCTTTTCGCGGCTTGGCGAATTCGCTTTTTGAGCTCGCCATCGCGCACGCCGAGTTTGTCCGCCGAAACAGTGGCATCGATAAAGTCAGTTATGGTTTTGGGGTCAGCGCCCGAAGGTAGTTTAGGATTCTCTCGACGCCACCGCCTGGCGCGCTCGCGGCCCATCTCACGCGCCATCTTTCGCAAGCTGGAATCGCGCGATGTTGATGCGATCAGGCTGAAGCAACATAGGTAATCGAATCCGTAGACTGCAAAGTTCTTGGGATCGCAAGCTGTCCGGTAGATGAACCCGATACCGCGTGTTATGGCTTGCTCACGCTTTTCTATCTCGGAACGTCGCACTGTGTGCCCTTTGGATCCGGGCTCTATATCAAGGGAAACTGAAAGCCCTGATAGATCCTTCCATTCGACGGGTTGCTGCCGAAATGCCGGGTAGCAGAATGTAGCATCTTGCCGGGGAACATCACCGCTCGATTATAAATGTTACCGATGCGATCGACTTCTCTCCAGCGATATGGCTTCGCACAATCGCGTTGTATGAGCGCGTCCAGAGTCTTAACGGAGATACCTAAGCGCTCGGCGTCTTTTTCAGTCGGGCCGGCAATCAGGCCTGTCTCGCGGTGCTGCCACAGCGAAGTACCTGCATCGTAAGGAGCATCGGGTGTCATATAAATGATAACAACGAACCAGCTCGCGGGATGATCATAGTGGATCCTAACGGGCTCCGCCCGGGTTCCCTTAGAGAATGCACTGTAGAAGGCACCGTTAAAAGGGTCGGAGATCTGGTCCCATTTGCTGATGCAAATTCTGAACTGCTTTTCTAAGAGCGCTCTAACTCCTTTCGGGTGGTACGACTGAGTCGCCCACATACCGAGCTCCTTATGCTCGACGAACGGCGTCTCCAGGGCGCTCCGACGGACCCGGCCGGGGTTAGGATAAAAATCGTCGACTACGTGAATCAATCGCCTTGTCATCGCGACCTCAAGTCTCATCGCCCGCGTTCTCCGCGCCCGCAGTAAAAGGAGTTTCCTTCTCCCCGAAATCTTTATCTCGCAAGAAACAAGTTCTCGATGGTGGCGATGATGGAAACGTGTACGCTAAGTTTGAGGAGGAGTCAACGGTGTTGTGGCGGGTTGGCTGAGCTGGTGAGGTTGCTTGACACTCCAGCCCATGGGTACTATCCTGCGGCCTGATTGATTAATCGGACCTAGGCGGCATCTCCACGACCTCTCGAAGCTACGCTGCCCCAAGCGGAGGTGACTCATGATCAAGAGAACGTTGATTATTGTCGGTTTGTTGTTTGGGCTGATCCCGCCCGTGGGGCCGTTGCGTGCACGCGGTAGCTCGGAAAGCGAAGCGCCATCGGCCCTTCAAGACATCTGTGAGGCAGCTCCGTGCAGGAATCAGATCGAGGAACGGCTCAGGTGTTACGCACCGCCCCCAGCTCACGCGGCGCCGGGCTACGCCCTGGCGATTCTCAAGAACGACGAGATCTTCTTCAGAAGCGTCTTTGGCCTCGCGAACCTGCAGTCTGAGATACCGATCACGATCGATACCGTTTTTGATCTGGCCTCCCTGACCAAACAGTTTACTGCCGCGGGAATACTGATGCTTATGGAGGACCCCAACATCAAAATCAAGGGCAACGAGGGCGACGAGCGACTGAGTGTTGGAACTTTTCTTTCCACGATTTTTCCCGGTTTTCCCGCGTCTGCGAACATTACGATCGGGGATTTGCTCACCCACCAATCGGGCCTTCCCGACTATTTTGAGTTGGGCAAGAGAGAACTTAAAAAGCGGCATAAATTCGACGTGGAAAAAGCATTCGAAAAGGAAGGTTCGCCAAGCTGGTACCAAAACTTCGAGCACCGCAGGCCTGCCCTTGAAGTTACGAATGAACAAGTGCTCGAGATGATAAAGAACGCCGAACCTCGCAGAAGAAAAAAGCCCGGTACCATATTCGAATATTCAAACTCGGGGTACGTTGTACTGGCGCAGATAATTGAAAAACTTTCGGGTAAAACCTACAAGCAATTCATGCAGGAGAAGATATTCAACCCACTCGGAATGACGAACACGACGGTGCTCGACGAGAGCGTAGACCGGACAGAATCAGAGCGCATTGCCGCCCTACACGCACTTCCGTACGGCCGGCACAAAAATAAGTATTTTCTTATGGACGACTACACGCCGCTGAACTTTGTTCACGGAGACGGCAACATACATTCAACGCTTAACGATATGATCATCTGGGTAAAGGCCATAGATAAAGTCGTACATGGGCTGCCCGGGGCGTTACTGAAACCATCGACACTGCTGGAGGCCTTCAAGCCCCAGCCGTTAAGAAACAACCCCGCCCGGGCCGAAGCCGAAACGCCTCCGCCGTATGGGTTTGGCTGGTTTGTGGCCACCAAGGAGACGCGGCAGTCTATGAATATGCAGACAGTGAGCCGCGCGAACGCCAGATCGCCGAGGCAATCTTCGAGAAATACGAGAATCGCGAATGAGAAGACCATTCAGGTCGTCTATCACGGAGGCGACTGGCCGGGCTTCCATTCGTACATGCTGTACGGGCGGATAGACGAGCCTGGCAAACCCACTTGCGAACTCACTTTGGTCCTGCTGTCGAATTTCGAACCCGCCGAGCATGATCGCGTTCAGAATAGACTCTGTCACCTAGCCAGAGAACTTTCGAGATTATTCTGGGGAGATGACAAGGACGTCAATATCCTTTTGGACGACGCTCAAATTTTCTGCTTAACGAAACCCAATCCGAAGTGCCCTAAAGACCTGGCTTCGTGCGATAAGAGCGTGCACTAGAAAGAAGTCGGCCACAGTGCAGGTGAATAGATGTGCTTTGGAAAGGCTCTAGCCAAAAGTTGTTGACAATGTAAAGCAAAGAATATATAAAAAGCGCAGTATCTTGTATACCGGCCGAGGTTGTACACAAGAGACTACTGATCCCAATATCTTGTGCGCACCATGCGCGAAAGGAGATTGAGCCTATGGTACTCAAGAGCAGCACTGGGGGCGGAAAGAAGAAGACAACCAAGAAGAGCACTAAGAAAGCGGGCACCAAGAAGAGTGCCAAGAAGAGGTAGATGACCTCAGTTAACGTAAAAAGAAAACGTGTTCCGTAAAAAGGGGGACGGCGTAGCCATCCCCCCTTCTTTCTGCGGAGTATATTGTTGTAAGCCAGATCAGTTCGGCAGCCCGATGCGACGTAATAGCTCGGCGAAGCGGGGGTCCGCCCTCAGACTGTCTAAGCGCGGGTCTACTTTGATCTCGGTCACTACGGCGTGGCGCTTCTCAACCCCGTTCTGAAGAACCTCGATCGCTCGGTCTTTATCTCCAAGTCGCGTGTAAAGGATGGCCATTTCCTTCGACAAGAATTGAACGCCCTTTTCGAGGCTGTTCAATTGTGCGGCAATCTTTTGCGCTTCGTCTTTTCTTCCCACCGCAGCATAGGCTTGGCCGAGCACACTCGTGATTTCGTAGTCATCCGGCGAAAGGGCGTGGACGCGCTCGAGCTCAGCTATCGCCTCGCCGTACATCCCCTTTTCGATATACACCTCAGCCAGATGTGTATAGACCACAAGGTACGCGGGATCGATCTCTAAAGTCTTCTTGAACTGTTCGATAGCCTGGTTGTAGCGACGGGCGAAGAACAACATGATCCCATAGTCTTTGTTGATACCCCGCGAGAGCGGGTCGAGATCACGCGCTTGTTGAATCTGGCCGAGCGCCTCATCCATCCTTCCGGTAAGCATCAAGTGCAGAGCGTACCAGTGATGAGCGGTGGGGTAATTTGGGTTGAGCTCCAGCGCCCTCTTGAATTCGCTCTCAGCGCGGTCCCATTCCCAGTAGTATCCTGTATTGGTTGCCGCCAGAGACGTATGAGCTTCGGCTACTTTCTCGTCGATCTCCAGAGCCTTCATCACCTCTGTCCTGGCTTTCGGATAGCCATCGCTTGGTGGCATGAACCCGTAATCGCTAAGCAGTATGTAGCAGTCTGCGATGCCCGTGTAAGCCAGCGCGTACTTCGAGTCAATCGAGATTGCCTGTTGGAAAAATTCTATCCCCTTCTTAAGCCCCTCTTCATTCCTCTTGTTCCAGTGATAACGCCCCTTCAAATATGCCTGGTACGCTTCCGCGCTGTCAGTACGCTGCCTGCCGAGTATTTCCATATCCGAGCCGGTCAACGTCATTCGAAGCTTCTCGGAAATCTCTCGGACAATCTCACTCTGCAGTGCCAGAAGCCCCGAGACTTTGCGTTCGTATCGCCCCCCCCCAATATGGCTGTTGTCCGATACCTTGACCAGCTCGGTGATGATAGTAAGCGTGTCTCCGCGCTGAGTGATCGTGCCCACCAGTACCGTGCGCACTCCCAGCTCGCGTCCCACCGTTTGCGCATCGGCATCTTTCCCCTTGTAGCGAAAGACCGAGCTACGCGCGATCACCTTCAGTTTCGGCAACTGTGAGAGGCTGTCGATGAGGCTCTCTGTTATTCCGTCGCTCACGTATTCCCGGTCCGGATCGGCCATAACTCTCGGGTCCGAACTGGTATATGTGAAAGGCAGGACCGCGAGGGAATCGCCTGCGGCGAAGAAGAAGAAATAGGAGCCAATTCCCACAGCGGCAACGACGACAACCGCCAGGGCAATGAGCATCGCTCGCTTGCGACTCCTAACCTCGGGGACGCCGAAGCTGGAGGCGGGCGAGATCCCGCCGGTTGAAACTGCTCGCCTCAATCCTGAGGTTACAGATCCCGGATAGCCGGAGTAGGAACGCTCCAACTTCTCTTCGAAGGCAAGTTCACTCATCAGATTCTTCAGATCGACCTGCAGATCCTTTGCCGTTTGATATCGTTCCTCGGCGTCTTTACACAGCGCCTTGTTGATAATTCTTTGCATCTCCGGCGGCGCATTTTCGGTGTAGCGGGCCAGCGGGGGCGGCTCGCGCGTCAGTATCTCTGAGATGGTCACGGTTGCGCTGTCATTGAAGAACGGACGGCGCCCGGTCACCAATTCATATAGCACAACGCCCAGACTGAATATGTCACTACGAGCGTCGATTTCTTCTCCTCTGACTTGCTCGGGTGACATATATGGAACCGTTCCGATAACCATTCCAGGCTCAGACAACAGGGTTTCGGTCGCGGCCGCGCTCTCCAGCGTGAGTTTTGTGCCGACTATCTTAGCCAGACCGAAGTCGAGCAGCTTCACATGGCCTCGCGCGGTGATCATTATGTTTTGAGGCTTGAGATCGCGATGGATGATCCCTTGCGAGTGCGCTTCGCCTAACGCATCGGCGACCTGATAGGCGACTTGCAAACATTCGCGAAGGTCTAACGGCTTTCGACGATTTCTTTCATAGACGTTTTCACCCTCGACGTACTGCATCACAATGAAGTTGCCGCCTTCGCATTCACCGACTTCGTATACGGAGCAGATGTTTGGATGGTCGAGCGTCGCTGCTGCCCGTGCTTCCCTGATTAGCCGCCTGGTGACTTGTTCGTTTTTGACTAGTTCCTCCGGGATGAACTTGATTGCGACCTTGCGGCTCAGTCTGGTGTCTTCTGCAAGGTAGACCTCTCCCATTCCGCCCTGTCCGAGCTTCCTGATAATCCGGTAATGACCTATTGTTTCTGATAGCATTCGGGCGCCGCGAAAGCTCTGATTCTAGCACTGATCGATTGGTTGTTGTACTGGCGTCAAGCTTCGGTCCATCGAGGCCAGGTGTAGCCGGGAGTTTCACGGCAAGCTGCGGATAGATTCTGCCCGGCTTTGAGTCTAATATTGGCGGACCGACGACCGATGACGGCTGACCGGCTCTGTGGTGTCTTGATCGCTCTTCGGTCGACGGTCTCCGTCGTGTACTCGCCCGGTCGTCCGTCTGCGGTCTGCGCGTCGAAGGATAGGAGAGTCTTGAATTGGAGCGTGACAGGACGACTATGGATGACCGCGCCGTTGAAGAAACGCTCGACCCGAAGGACTGGGACGAGGTTCGCTTGCTTGGCCACCGCATGATCGACGACATGTTGGATTACCTCTCGGCGTTGCGCGATAAGCCTGTGTGGCAAGCCGTCCCCGAAAACGTGAAACACAACCTTGAACGGCCGCTGCCGAGAGAACCGGAAGGCGCCGCTGCTGTGTATCAAGAGTTCGTTCAAAACGTGCTGCCATACACGAATGGCAACCGTCATCCCAGGTTCTGGGGATGGGTGCAGGGCAACGGCACG
This sequence comes from Acidobacteriota bacterium, assembly GCA_038040445.1. Taxonomy (NCBI): domain Bacteria; kingdom Pseudomonadati; phylum Acidobacteriota; class Blastocatellia; genus Candidatus Onstottus; species Candidatus Onstottus frigus. The sequence goes on from JBBPIG010000008.1 coordinate 248,408, forward strand.
CCGTTGGGGATGCTTGCCGATATGCTCGCGTCGGGGATGAATCCTCATATGGCTGGGTTCGATCAAGCCCCGGTGTTGGTAGAGAACCAGGTGCTCGCCTGGCTGACGGAGTTGATGGGGATGCCTGAAGCAACCGGCGGGATATTGACGGGCGGCGGCACGATGGCGAACGTCACGGGTCTGGTTGTTGCTCGCCATGCAAAGGCAGGCTTCGATGTGCGAGAGCGTGGGCTTCAAGGCGGCGGTCAACCGATGTTGATGCTCTACGGCTCGACTGAAACACACGGCTGGGCGCAGAAAGCTGCTGAGTTGATGGGGCTCGGTAACCGCGCGTTTCGCCGCGTCGCCGTCGACGAGAACTTTCGAGTTGACCTGTCAGCTCTTCGACGAGCCATCGATGAAGACCGGCAGTCGGGGCTCAGACCCTTTTGCGTCATCGGGAACGCCGGCACTGTTAATACCGGAGCGATTGATGACCTCGCCGCGCTCGCGAGGATCTGCCGCGAGGAGGAGCTATGGCTTCACGTTGATGGAGCGTTCGGCGCGCTTGCGAAGATAGTGCCCTCGCTCGAATCGCTGGTGGCCGGCATCGAACTGGCTGACTCGGTTGCATTTGATCTTCATAAGTGGATGTACCTGCCTTTTGAAGTTGCGTGCGTGCTGGTTCGCGACCCGAAAGCGCATCGCGACGCATTCACCCTCACTCCGAGCTATCTCGCCGAAACGTCAAGAGGCGTGATAGCGGGCGGTTTGCCATTCGCCGAGCGCGGGCTCGAGCTTACCCGCAGCTTCCGCGCGCTCAAAGTGTGGATGTCGTTCAAAGCGCATGGGATCGACGCCTTCGCCCGTCTGATCGAACAGAACATAAATCAGGCTCGCTACTGCGCGGATCTGATCGAAGCGCATGCCGATCTCGAGTTAGTCGCGCCAGTGCCGCTCAACATCGTCTGTTTTAGATTCGCTCCGAGAGATGCCCCGCGCGACATTCTCAATCGGGTAAACGAAGAGATTCTCTTGAGAATACAGGAGAGCGGTTTGGCGGTGCCGTCGAGCACGACGATAGGCGACGCGTTCGCGCTGCGCATCGCCATCACTAACCATCGGAGCAAGCGGGAAGACTTCGATCTGCTCGTTGAAGCAGTCTCAGGAATCGGGCACGCGGTAGTATTCGAGTCGAGGCGCTAGTCTAGTGACAACGTCAGCGCTTGTTGAGGAGCTCCAACGCCTTTAGATAAGCATGATCGCCGGTCCGGCTCATACCCGACAGTGAGCTACTCCGCGTTTCTCGAAGTACTGTTGGTGATAATCCTCTGCCGGCCAGAACTGCGAGGCAGGCGTGATTTCGGTGACGATCTCTCGCGAGTGTTTGCCGGACCGTTGAAGGTTCTCTTTTGAGGCTCGCGCAGCAGCTTCTTGTTCCGGGCTGTGAAAAAAGATGGCCGAGCGGTACTGCGAGCCGACGTCCGGGCCTTGTCGATTGAGCGTCGTCGGATCGTGAACCTCCCAGAACACATTGAGCAGTTGATCATATGAGACAAGGGCCGGGTCGTAGGACACTTCAACGCTCTCTGCGTGCCCGGTTCCGCCTGAGCACACATCTCTGTAGGTTGGGTTGTCGAACGATCCACCTGCGTAACCGACGCGGGTCGATGCAACGCCTTCGACCTCGCGAAACGCTGCTTCGACTCCCCAGAAGCAGCCCGCTCCAAAAGTCGCAATATCCATTTTTCAACTCACTTTCTACCGCAAGCCAAACGTCATTATCGCTGAAGCAAGGCTCGGAAATTCTTACACAGCGCTCGGTAATCTTTACGTTTATTTGCATCGCTGCTTATTTCAGCTTGATCCATTATGCCTTATTTTGCGGGCGGTTCCTACATCTCAGTTGACCCTCCGTGGCGGCATAACGATTGCAGAATCGGCTCTGGGGCAGAGATACGGGTGATGATAAGTCACTTCCGGTCTCTTATGCGGTTATCGTGGTGAGGACGATAACCACAATAGGCGATGCGGATTCTCTGCGTCGCCTTTTTAAATTCTATTCAGTAGTGGGAGATGAAAACATGAAAAGCAGGTTCACGATCTTGATAGCGTTGACCACCGTTGTGACATTTAGCTCAATTGGGTGCGCCACCAAGAAGTACGTGCGCAACCGGGTGAGCGAGCGAGTGACCCCGCTTGAACAACGCACCGGCGAGTTGGAAGAGACTTCCCGCCGCAACAGCCAGGACATCGGGCGGCTCTCGACTGACATAACCGACGTGCGAGGCCGGGCAGAACGCGCGCAGGCGCAAGCGGACACCGCCCTGACCCGCGCCGATGAAGCGAACAGTCGCGTAAACGGAGCCGAGCAATCCGTCAACGACCTCCGGACAAACCTGGACAACTACACTCTTCAGAACACAGCCGGTGTGCATTTCAAGTTCGACAGCTACGAGCTGGCGCCTGAAGCCATAGAGTCGCTCGATCAGTTGGCGGCGCAGATCAAGGACCGCAACAACTTCATCCTGGAGATCCAGGGCTTCGCCGATTGGATTGGCAAGGACGCCTACAACGATCAGCTAACGCAGAAGCGCGCCGACGCCGTTCGCCGCTACCTGGCCGAGAAGCACAACATCGCGCTGTTCAGGATGCACATACTTGGATTCGGTGAGATGCGCCCCGTAGCCGACAACAAGACCCGTGAAGGCCGCGCGGAGAATCGCCGGGTCGAGATTCGATTGCTGACTCGCAACATCGCCAGCGGAGCTACCGCGCAGACGAAATCAGCAACCCAACGTTAGTCCTCGCTCTCGTGATCGAACGGCTAGAACCCCAGCCCTTGATCAAGCCCCCGACGCAAGGCGGACCCGTAGGAGGGTCCGCCCTTTGTTTTGGGGTGCGCCCGCCAGCCGCGAGGCTCCCTCCTGCCCAATCTCGCCTTGACGTGATCGAGTCGCCGGTCAAAGAATCAAATACTTGGTTCACGTTATGATTATTGAGGTTCGAAAAGGCGACATCACCAGCCAGCCCGACATCGACGCGATCGTCAACGCAGCCAACACCGAGCTATGGCTTGGCTCTGGCGTTGCGGGAGCGATCAGCGCTCGCGGCGGCCCGCAGATCGAGCGCGAAGCCGTCGCTCAAGGCCCTATTCGTTTAGGCGAAGCGGTCGCAACCACGGCCGGCAGCCTTCCAAACAAATTCGTCATACACGCCGCAGCGATGGGTTACCGCGAAGAAGACCGCGCCGTGCCCAAGCGCGCCGGCTCGCTTTCGAGTGAGGCCATCATCCGCAACGCCGCGATCAACAGTCTCTCGATTGCCGACAACTTGGGGTGCAAGTCAATCGCGTTTCCTGCGCTTGCCACCGGCGTGGGCGGGTTCCCGGTGGATGAATGCGCGCAGGTGATGATCAAGGCGGCAAAGGTCTACGCCAGTCAGCATCCGCAATCTAAAGTCGAGCGGGTGATATTTGTTTTATTCACTACGAACGATTTTCAAGTCTTCGAGCGAGAGCTGGAACGGATCGACAGAAGCTAACTCCGGGGAGAGCGCGTGGCAAGTTCCAAATCCAAGCCGGCGAAGACTCACTGCTACGAGCACCCTCGCCCCGCGCTCACCGTCGACATCGTGCTCTTTCATCGCTCCGGAAACACAACAAACGTACTGTTGATCAAGCGGGCTCGCGAACCTTTCAAGGGCCGCTGGGCTTTCCCCGGCGGCTTCGTCGACAAGGACGAGGCGTTGGAAGAGGCGGCCGCTCGCGAGCTACTCGAAGAGACTGGACTTACGGGCATTCATCTCGAGCAGATTGGCGCGTTCGGAGGCCCGGGACGCGATCCTCGAGGGCACACCGTGAGCGTAGTCTTCTCCGCAGTGCTTGATGACCGCCTCCACGCCAGCGCTGCTGATGATGCGGCCGACGCCGCGTGGCATTCAGCGCTTCGGCCGCCGAAGCTCGCCTTTGACCACAAGCAGATTCTCAGCTTAGCTCTGAAACGCATTAGTGGAGGCTCGCTGTGGCGGAACAAAAGCTCGAGATGACCGGCGTTTCTGAGAACTTATCCGCGCGTTTGAACCCCGATTCGGCGCGGCTACACGTTGCGTTGATCGAGCCCGAGATCCCGCCTAACACCGGAAACATCGCGCGGTTATGCGCGGCTACCTTTACGCCCTTGCACCTTGTTGGCAAGCTCGGGTTTCGCACCGACGACAAGGCCGTGCGGCGCGCCGGCCTCGACTATTGGGGCGAGGTCGAGATTCACTATCAGTTGAACGTCGAGGCGCTTTACGAGGCGCTGCCTGGTAGCCGGTTTCTGTATTTCACCACGAAGGCCGATCGCGTCTACACCGGGGTTCAGTACGCGCTCGGCGATTGTCTGGTTTTTGGGAACGAGACCCGAGGTCTACCTGAAGAGTTGCTGCGCGCAAACTGGGATCGCGCGCTTAGGATTCCGATGTCCAACCGGCGCGTGCGCTCACTCAACCTGGCGACGTCCGTAGGGATCGTGCTTTATGAAGCGCTGCGGCAGTTGGAGTAGCTCAGACTTCAGTCTGTAATCCTTGCGGCCCGGATCTGCCGAACGCGTAAGACTGATCCTACGACCCTCGTTGGAGCGTCACAAACGAAGGGCGCCCGCGAAAGGGCGCCCTTGAGAGATGTATTCAGAATGATCGGCGTACACAGACTAATAAAGTCTGCGCTACTCTCAGAATCTCGTCGTGTAGAACTTCGGCGATCGTTGACCGGTCGACGGATTGAGGACAGCGATGCCGACTTGAACCCCAGCCGGGAACGTTCTCTTCAAAGGCTTCTTGCCCAGGTCGGCGGTTAACTGAGTCAACGAGCCGTTTGCCAATGCGAACGAATGATCGTAGCTGACCGTCGGAAGCGGCGTGTCATCGACCTCGATCACTGCCGAACCGTCTACAAACCCGAAGCCGTTGATTGTCACCACTTTCTTGGCAAACTGCACTCCAAGCACGACCGGTGCCTGCACAGGCGCGATCCTGCCTGTCAGCGCGGAGTAGGCGCTCGCTCGTCCTGAGCCCGCAACCTTGGACACGAGCGAGGGCAGCGGCTCAGACGTAGCGATGATCCGCTGCTTCACCTGCTTCGGCGTGAGTGACGGATCTTGCGACCACAGCAACACAGCTATCCCGGCAACATAAGGCGACGACATCGACGTGCCCTGTAGCCTATCGTAGGCGCCGTTGGGCGCGAACGGGCTGCGTGGCAGCGTGCTGACGATCGCAACGCCCGGTGCAGCAACGCTCACCGAGCTGTGGCCTGTGTTTGAGAAGTAAGCCAGACCCCCGCCCTGATCTACGGCGGCAACCGACATGGCTCCCGATAGGTCTGCGGAATAAGCCGCGGGATAGGTGGGTTTTTCCTCAATGTTGTTACTCTCGTTTCCTGCGGCGCACACGAACAGGATGCCGGCAGCGTTCGCTGCAGCGATCGCGTCCCGAAGCGACTGCGAGGGGTCGCCGCCCCCGAAGCTCGCGTTGATCACCCTTACGTTAACACCGCGGTTCCTAATATCGATCGCATAGTTAATTCCTCGAACGGCGCCCGAGGTCGAGCCACCGATCCTGCCGTCCGATTGAATACCCAGGAACTTCAGCGACATAAGCTTGACGTGCCAGGCGACTCCGGTCACCCCTTTGCCATTGTTGCCGACCGCTCCTATAGTTCCCGCGACGTGAGTACCGTGAAAATCCTCGCTGCTCGATTTGAAGGTCTGGTTATTTTTATCCCGAAAGTTCCACCCATTGATATCGTCGGCGAAACCGTTGCCGTCATCGTCCACGCCGTTGCCCGAAATCTCCAGCGGATTCACCCACGCGTTTGCCGCAAGGTCTTCGTGCTGAAGGTCAACGCCCGCGTCCAGCACCGCAGCCACTACGTTGTCGCTGCCCGTGGTCATGTCCCATGCCTGTGTCGCATCTATGTTCGGAGTTTGCTGGCCAGGGTCACCGAAGCTGGATAACCCCCACATCTGGGTAAAGTAAGGATCGTTGGGAACTGTGTCCGTAGCGTAGACGAGGTAGTCGGGCTCAGCGTACTCGACTCGCGGGTCTTCCTTTGCACGGCGAACCGCTTCTTCTACAGACACACTTTTGTTGAGATGGATCAACTGGATGTCGGCGCGTCTTCGAATGGTCAAAGTCTCGGCCCTTACGCCGGGCGCCCGAACTATCTCCTCGGCCATCTGGTCGGCATCGGGAGCCGGCTCGGCCTGGGCTTTGAGTTTGACCAGGATCTGGTCGTCGACATAAAGCTGTCGACGGTCTTCACGCCGTTGCGAATAGACATTCGTTCGGGGAATAAGAATTAGGGAGAATAGGATAAGGCACGCGCTAATTGCTAAGAGTTTTCTCAAATTCACTACCTCTAGATTAGACTAGCGAGACGCCCAGCCGGGGCTCGTTCAACTTGGGAGTCGTCAGAGCCTTCATCTGAGCCGTCCGGTTCGAGTAATGTGGGGACGCTTGATTATAGGTGCCTTCCGGCAGTCCCGCAATAGTTGCAACAGAAATGCTAGAATCTCAGCTAGTTGCCGGAGTGGCTCTTCTCGATGTACCGCTTGCGGGCGGAGGAGGAAAACTTCAGGGCGAGAAGGGACGCGGCCCGCTCTCGCGAGCGGGCCACCGAATCGAAGCACGACGCTTACTTCTGCTTTGAAAGCACTTGGCCGCCGTTGGTGGGTTTAGCTCCGAGATCGAGTCGCTCTCGAAACAGATTCAGCAACAGTAGAGTGCCGATGCCTCCCGCGCCATCGCCAGTCCCGCCCGTAGCCATCACGTCGGGCGTTATGCGCACTCCTTTTTCGCCGATCACCTTTAATATCTCGACCAGGGCCACCCCTTGCGGACCGATGGCGTTTACCTGCTCGGCGTAAGCCACCCCCTGAGCTTCACCCATCAAGCGGACCTTCTCTGCTTCAGCTTTGCCCGTAGCCAGAATGTAGCTCGCTTCGCCTTCGCCTTCCGCTTTGCGTTGCTCCGAGCGCTTGCCAGCGATCTCAACGCCGACAGTTGCTTCCATCAATTTAACCTGATTGTCGGCTTGCGCTCTGGTCCTCTCCAATTGAATGCGACGCTCTTCAGCTTCACGCTGCGCGTTGAACATGTGCTGCTTCTGCTCGGCGAGGATCTTTTCGGTCTGGGTCTTCATCAAATCTTCGGGCAGATGAATGTGACAAATCAAAACGTTCACCACGTCAACGTGATACTTCAAGAGGTGCGCTCGCACGCGAGCTTCGGCGCGCTCTTGCTCTTCGTGACGGTTTTGCAGATAAGCCATCGCCGACGACTCAGAAGCCTGGTTACGGAAGATCGAGTCGATCAGCGGGTGCATGACGTTCTGTATCAACCGGTCGACCGAGCCGATCTTTGCGACCATGAAGGGCGCGTCTTCCGGTTTGATGCGAAACACGACGCGCACTTCGAGCTGCATCGTGAATCCGTCTTTCGAAATCACCTCGAACGGATTGAACGTGTTTGCGACTTCGCCCGAAGTCCATTCAACGGTCTGATTCGTCGTTGGTATGACTATCGGCGTCACAGCGAGCGTGTTGACGTAGTAACGCCCTGGCCCGACTACGGTTTCCTGGATGCCGCGAAAACCGGCAGGCACTACGTAGGCTTCGTGTGCGCCTTGATCCAGCCGCCGGTCCGCAGGATCGTTGAGCGCGAGGTCTTGTTTGATCTCGGCCAAAGTCTCCTGGTCGTTGAGCCGCGCCGCGACAAGAGCTACTTGCTCTTGTTCTTCTCGCTCCAAGCGCTCGCGAATCTTTGCAGCCATTGCGCGGCGCACTTCTTCCGAAGGGTCTTTGCCGACATTTGAAACGATCACGGCGACTTCGCCCGGCTTGATCTCCTTCGCGGATTCGGGAATCACTTTGAACAGCATCGCGTTGATGTAGTAGGTGCCCGGAAGCAGTATGTCTTTCTGCGGCCCGCGCTGCCCGCCGTGGCCGATGAATTCGTTGCCGTCTTGAAAGTTGTCATGGCCCTCGACCTGAGTGGCGACGTAATCGCGCGGGTCAAGCGTAGCGCCGTCCAACGCCTCAACGAGCCCAATCTGATTCTCCTGAATGACTGTGGCGTCGTTGAGCCGCACGAAGAACAATCCCGGCTTTCTTTCGCCGCCTCCTTCAAGGGGCGTCGAGTCGGTCAGTATGCGATAGGTTCCCGGCGTAAGGATGTCGACCTGCGGGCCTTTCTGTCCGCCCGACGCAATGAAAAGCTCAGCGTCTTGAAAGTTTTTGTGATTGTCGATCGCCTTAGCAAGCAAACGGCCCGGGTCGAGTTGGTTGCCGTCGGCCGAGGTGACGATGCCGACCTTGCCCTGCGGGATGACCGTCGTCTTAGTCACCGATACACGAAACAGATAGGGGTGAATCGGCCAAAGGCCCGGCGGCAGCGTGCGAAGCTGAATGCCTTTGACGCCACCGCGTTTGATGAAAGCGATGGGGTCTTGAAAGTTATTGTGCGCGTTTTGGGCGCGATCGGCGGCGAAGATTCCTCCCACCTTGGCCCGGCTCCCTTTGGGCCGCAACTGGTCAACGTCTTCGTGACCTTTAGCAATGGTAAATCACTTTACCGGGGTTTCACGGTCGGCATAAGGAAGCGGTTCAGCAAGGGCTTTCAGATGGAAGGAAACTACGTTTTGTCTAAAGACCTGGACGACGATTCGAGCGAGCGCGACCCGTTCACCGACCGCACCTTTGACCAGACCGACCTCTCAAAGGACTATTCCCTCTCGGACCGCGACATCCGCCACAAGTTTAACTTCTACACCTACGCCGAGCTTGGTTGGGGGTTGCAAGCCAGCGCTCGAATCCAGGCGCGTTCAGCTCAGCCGATCACTCCAAGTCCTCGGGTCCTGAACTTTGTAGACCGCGGCCGAAACAGCGCGCGTAAGGACAACGAGTTCTTCTCGTTCGACTGGCGGTTGCAGCGGCCGTTCAAGTTTGGCGAGCGGATGGCGCTGATGCCAATCATCGAGATGTTCAACACGTTTAACAACAAGAACAACATAAACCCGCTTGCTACTCCGCCACTGACTAACTTCGACGGCTTCTTGAGGTTCGGAGTGGGCGATCCGCGTCAGCTTCAACTCGCGCTGAAGCTCACGTTCTGATGGATTAGTTGGACGACTTTCAATGACAAATGAACGCGGCTCACAGCCTCGGTGTTGTGAGCCGCGGTCGCTTATAGGTGTTTCTGAATCGCCGACTGGTCAGCAGGCTTGCCAATCCACGCCGGCCATCAGGCTCGTTACGGACAGTCTTGCTACTTCGCGAGCATTCGCTCGACCGTCTCGTAACTAGCCTCCAGAGCCTCATCCAGCTTCTCGGGCTTGTTGCCGCCGCCGGTTGCCATATCAGCGCGGCCGCCGCCTTTCCCTCCGACTATCCCGGCGATCTCGCGCACGATGTCTCCGGCCTTCAGCCGGCCGGTCAAATCATCAGTCACACGAGTCACAAGCGACGCCTTGCCATCGTTCGCCTGACCGAGCACGACTACACCTGACTTGAGCTTCTGTGAGAGCGAATCCGCGAGCTGGCGCATCCCGTTCGCGTCAAGGTTGGTTACGCGTCGCGCAACGACTCGAACCCCCGCGATCTCGCGCGCGCTGTCTGCGGCCGAAGCGGATTCCGCTTGAGCCATCTTCAGCTTCAACTGTTCTATCTCGCGTTCGTAGCGGCGCACCTGATCTTGAAGCTTGTCGACTTGAGCCGGAATATCAAGCAACGGGACTTTGAATCGCTCCGCCAGTTGTTCGATCACTTGCTCGTCAGCCTGGAAGCGCGCGATCGCGGCGTCAGCCGTCAGCGCTTCGATTCGCCGGACGCCTGCCGCGATCGAAGAATCGCTGATGATCTTGAGCGGTCCGATGTCTCCTGTCGCGTGAACGTGCGTGCCGCCGCATAGCTCCGTTGAAAAGCCCGGCACGCTGACAACACGTACATCCGAAGCGTACTTCTCTCCGAACAATGCCATCGCGCCTGACTTCAGAGCTTCTTCAAGCGGCCTTGTCTCAGTCTGCACGGCGCGATTATGGAGAATCTCGTTGTTGACCAGCCGCTCGATCTCAGCGATTTCGTCTTCGCCAAGCGGAGCGTAGTGGGTGAAATCAAATCGCAACCGGTCCGGTGCAACGAGCGAGCCCGCTTGCTTCACGTGTGGCCCGAGCACTTCACGAAGAGCGGCGTGCAGTAGATGAGTGCCGGTATGATTGGCTTTGATTTGCCGGCGGCGCTCGGCATCGACACGCGCGTTTATCGCGTCGCCCACGCGAAGCTCGCCCTGCTCGACTCTTGTCTTGTGAAGGTGATAGCCGGGTAGAACCGAGTAAGTGTCTTCGACTTCCGCGAGCACGTTCTCGCCTTCGAACACGCCCTTGTCGCCGATCTGCCCGCCTGCCTCGGAGTAGAACGGCGTACGATCCAAAATCACCTCGCCGCTTTCGTTCGTCGACAGCGACTCCCGTTGTTCGTCACCTGCGATGATTCCGAGCACGCGCGCGGCGTTGGTCTCAGTCTCGCGATAACCTGTGAACTCGGTACGCGGCAGTCCTTCCGCAACCTTCGCATAGATCTCACGCGCGCGCCGGCCAGTCTCGGCCATCGAAGGCGCGGTCTGCTGTTGAAGCTCGCGAAGCGCAGCGTCGAACTGCTTGTTGAACTCGTCTTCAGCGATCTCGGTGCCGTGCTGGCCTAACACCACGCGAATCAGGTCGCGCGGCACGCCATACGTGTCGTATGTGCGAGCAAGCTCAGCCATCGGCGGAGCTGCAGGAGCGTGGCGCTCAAACAACTCAGCAAGCCTCGGCTCGCCAACGGTTAGTATCCGGCTGAAGCGTTGTTCCTCGCCGCGAACGGTCTGTTCGATTAGATGTCGCGACGCGATCAGCTCGGGAAATGGCTCGCCCATCAAATCGACTACGAAGTCGGTGACCTTGTGAAAGAACGGCGGCTTTAGACCAAGTTCTTTTTCGCCGTGATAGATTGCGCGGCGCATTATTTTTCTCAGCACATAGTTGCGCCCGACGTTGCCAGGCGCGATGCCATCCGCAAGCGAGAACGCAGTCGCGCGAGCGTGGTCGGCGATCACTCGCATTGACATACCAGCAGGCGAATCGTACTCGTATGACGTGTCGGCAAGCTTCGCGATGAAGTCGATGATCGGCTGCACAAGATCGGTATCGTAGTTTGACTTTACTCCCTGGAGCACGGCCGCGAGCCGCTCGAGTCCCGCGCCCGTGTCCACAGAAGGCGCGGGAAGCGCGTCGAGCTTGTACGAGCCATCGGGAAGCTGCGACCGATTGAACTGCATGAAGACCAGGTTCCAGATTTCCATCGTCGTGTCGCCCTGTCCGTTCACATATTCGACACGATTGTGTTCAGGATCATCAGGCCGCTCGCCCATATAGTAATGAATCTCGGAGCACGGCCCGCACGGACCGGTCTCGCCCATCTGCCAGAAGTTGTCTTTGCGGCCGAACCGGAGAATTCGCTCGGGCCGCGCGCCTACCTGCTGCCAATACCGCTCGGCTTCTTCGTCGGGAGGGACCTCGTCGTCTCCTCCAAAGACTGAGAACCACAAACGCTTGGGCTCAAGTCCGAGTTCGTTCACCAGCAGGTCCCACGCGAAGTAGATTGCTTCCTTCTTGAAATAATCGCCGAACGAAAAATTGCCGAGCATCTCAAAGAAAGTGTGATGCCTGGCCGTGCGGCCGACTTCATCGAGGTCGTTGTGTTTGCCTCCCGCCCGCACGCACTTCTGCGACGAAGCCGCGCGCTTATAGTCGCGAGTCTCGAGGCCTAGGAAGACGTCCTTGAACTGATTCATCCCCGCGTTGGTAAACAGCAGCGACGGATCGTTCGAGGGCAACAGCGGCGAGCTTCTGACGATGCGATGGCCGCGGCCAGCAAAGTAGTCGAGGAACTTCTGTCTGATCTCGTGTCCAGTCATAACGGTTGTCTTTATGGTTCGAACTTGAAAGTTGAATTATAGCAAACGCAGGCGGGAGAGGGGAGAAGCGCAAAGAGCGAAGAGCAAAGGGCAAAGGGCAAAGGGCAAAGGGCAAAGGGCAAAGGCTCTGCGCTCTTTGCCCTATGCTCTTTGCCCTTAGCCTCTTATCTCTGGGCGGCGGTTTCTTCGTCCTTTACGCGCAACAGGTCGAGCATCAACGACATGTTGCTCGGAGCGTGGATCGTGCTGGGATAACGAGTGGAAGTTCTCTTGAATTCGAACGAGCCTTCGCTGACGTCCAAAAAGTTCTTGAGCGCTTCGGTACCCGAGCTCAAGCCCGAATGCGCTCCGACGATCTGGCCGTCATTGAAGTGAATCTCACCGGTTGCCGCGGTAGACATCAGCGCGAGCGCGCCGCCAAGCCGATTGTTCTCGATTATCTGTATGAGGTCGAACATGCTGACGACCGCGAAATTCCCCAGCAGGACGTCGTCAGGCGTGTTCGAGCCGTTCGGTCGGCGCCCGCTCACCTCGCCGGTTCCGGAAGGCGTTTCCGCCGAAAGCGGCGGTTTGCCGTCGATCAGCCTTTCGAGGGCAGCCACGTGGCCTCGCTGTAGATCCAGGAATCGCACGCCCATACCCATCTGTGGCATGCTGTAGCGCACTTCGGCCGTGGTCTCGATCAATGTATCCAGCACGTAGAATCTGAGCCTTAATATGGTGCCCGGCGCATAGCACGTCAACGAGTCAACAAAGGCACCGGAAACGCTGAGGTCGTTGATTCGCGTGGCCAGGCGATTGAGGCCAGCACCTTCACATTCGACTTCGCAAACGTAGCTTATTCGCTGTGCTTCGCGTCTGTCCTTACCGTACCTCATCGCCCTCCCGTTTCAGTTTCCGGAGTTCGTATCAGCTCTTACTGGGCTTACTGGTTGCCTCAATCCAGAAGTCTCTAATCGCTCGGGTCATCTCCGTCTGGCTCCGTCTTGAGCGCCCGGAGCTTTCGCGAAATCAAATCGTACTCAAATCCGAGCCGCGCAAGGTGATCGAACATTCGTTTGGCAGCGGCGCGGTCTGCCGGGCGGCCGTGCGTTCGTATGCGTCGCCCGATTGCTCGGTCTATCAGGGTTTCTTCCGCGACCTCGCCAAAAACCAGATCCAGGGCGTCGTCAATCCTGTTGCGGGAGACTTTTTTGACGGCCAGCTCGCGCGCTAGCCTGGCCCGGCCCAGCGGCTTCAAGCGAACGCGATAGCTCGCGTAGCTATGCGCGAACAAATCGTCGTTGACGTAGCCCAGTTCCTTTAGCCTCTCAATGCATTTCTCAACCTGATCCGTGTCTGACCCTCGCCTCGCGATCAGCTTGTCGCGCAACTCGCCTTCGCTGCAGGCACGAGTCGCGAGTATCTTGAGCGCCGCCCCCATCACTTTATCAGCCGGCGGCTCGGCGCTGTGTCGTCCGGGTTCATATTCGTCTGTTCCGAGCCGACCGCGCGCCGGGCGCTCTTCGAGCTTCCGGCCGCGTGTTCCGGTTACCTTGTTACTTGCTCTGTGCCTTCCAAAAGCCAATTGACGAATTGCTTGGTCTCGGGCTTGGTTGCATCCAGCGACCCGGTGCGTTTTCGTGATCGCTCCATGTCTTCGCGAGCCTGGTCCGATACCGATCTGACGCCGGAAACTCTTAGTCGGAATTCATCGGCATTGGTAGCGCCGTTCAACGCCTCTTCGAATGTTATCAATCCGCGAGAGTACAGATCAAACAACGACTGGTCGAAGGTCTGCATCCCGTACTGCGAAGTGCCCTGCGCTATTGCTTCGCGTATCGTCGCGGTTTTCTCCGGGTGAATGATGCAATCGCGTATGTACGGAGTCACTATCATGACCTCGACTGCCGGCACTCGCCCCTGTATCGCGTCAGCCGCGCGCACAAGCCTCATCGAGATCACCGCTTTCAGCACGCTTGCAAGCTGCAAGCGAATCGCTCGCTGCTGATGCGGTGGAAAGACGGATACGATGCGGTTGAGTGTCTCGGTTGCGTCGAGCGTGTGCAGCGTGGATAGGACCAGATGGCCGGTCTCGGCTGCGGTGACCGCAGTCTCGATCGTCTCGTAGTCGCGCATTTCGCCGACAAGTATGACGTCGGGATCCTGTCTCAACGCCCCGCGCAGCGCTTCTGAGAAGCTTCGTGTATCGACATCGACCTCGCGCTGGTTCACGTAAGACTTCTTGTCGCGGTGCAGAAACTCGATTGGGTCTTCGATTGTTACGATGTGCCCGGTGCGAACGCGATTCATGTAGTCGATCATCGCGGCGAGCGTCGTCGACTTTCCCGATCCAGTCGAGCCGGTGACCAGCACGAGACCGCGGTTTTCGTCGGCGATCTTCTCGATCACCGGCGGCAGGCGCAGCTCTTCGGTCGTTCGCACGGTTGTTGGAATGACTCGCAGCACCATTCCGACGGTGCCGCGCTGCTGGAATATGTTGCAGCGGAACCGGCCCAGCCCGGATACACCGTACGCGATATCAATCTCAGAATTCTCGTTGAACCGCTGCTTCTGGCGGTTGTTCATTATCGAAAACGCCATGTTGAGCGAGTCTTCGCCCGCCAGGCGTTGCGCCTCCACCATCGGCTGAAGATCGCCGTTGATGCGGATGAACGGAAAGCTCCCGGCCTTGATGTGCAGATCAGACGCGCCCTTGCTGCACGCGATTGTCAACAACTGGTCGATGCTCGGTGACATTCTCTTTGCCTCGGAAGGCGGTCTACCATGAACCGAAAATCGGGGACAGTTTTCGGAAGGTTTGACGGCAGACAGGCTGAGTCGATCATCAGGAGCCGAATGGTCGTCGGAATCGGAGGAGAAGGGGCATTCGCCGAAGCCGCAAAACCGCCGGTTAGAAAAGTACGCGCGCGGCGGTGAGCTTCGATAGTATAAGGTTAGCCGAATGTCGGGGCAACAGTAATGATTGGGTAGCACAGACTTTAGTCTGTAGCTGGTAGTTGCTTTTGTACCAAGTGACCGGACACAGACTAAAGTCTGCGCTACGTCATTGTGGCGGGGTGCCGGACTGCGCGGACCAGGCGCGGAACATCTCGGCCGCTTTTGCGCGAGGAACAATCAAATCCGTATCAACGCGCTTGCCCTCGTTCTTTACCTTTATCAGCTTTAGCAACTGGCCCAGATCCGGGCTCTTTTCCTTCATTCGCAGGGCCCAAAAGAGCACGTTCAGCAGGTCGGACTTTGCCTTGGCGATTTCCGGCGTCGGAGCGAAGGCCATAATTCTAATCCGCGCGATGTCGTCGGTAATGTCGAGACTAATCGTCGTCGAAGAAAGTTCAGAGACTTGCCCGAGCGCGTGCGATTCGCCTATGTTCGAGAGTATCTCGAGCGCGTTCCGGTCTATGACCTTCGAACCAGACGATTTGATGATTCGGATGTTTTCAAACGATCCGTCGGGCATGACCTTGAACCCGGCCATCATCGAGAACCTCACCTCCGGAATATCAAGCCCGCCGGCGTCGAACAGCTTGTACAAGTTGCCGACCGTGTCTTTGATAGGAGCTATGTTGATCTCTCCGAGCTTAGTCTCCGTGGCTGGCTTGTTCTGAGCCGCAACCTTTGCTGCTTCTTCAGCGGCCTTGCGCTCGGCTTCTTCTTTCTCCTTCTTTTCCTTCTCGGCCTTCTCCCGCGCCAGCGCCAACTCTTTCTTATGCTTTTCTGCACGCGCGCGAACTTCTTCCAGCGTCATCGCCGGTCCGCTAGGCGGCCCCCGCAACATCTGCGGAGGGTAATATAGCTTCGCAATTAGCGTGTCCGGGTCAAACTTTTTGTAAGCCTTGTTGACCACTCGCAAATGCGCGAACTGCGAAAAAAATGCCAGGTAGGATACATATAGGCCTAGCGCGAGGTAAACGACAGCCAGGGTCGCAAGTATCGGCAGGAAGCGGCGTCTGCGGTTGACTTCTATTTGATCGGTCGCAAGAGCCCCCTTGATTGTTTCCACCGGGTGAGCCAGCGATGCCCCGACGAGTTTAGCGAACTTGATCGGGAACCAATCTTCAATGCGATCTGGCAGAAAAGCGACGCGGAGATACGACAGAGGTCCCGCGCCGAGCTCACGAGCGGTCTCGGCCAATGCGGAAGCGAGTCGCGAGGCTGCACCTGGCAGCGGCATTATCCAGATTATCTTGTCCGGATTCGGAACATCCGAAGTCGTTGTATGGGCATCGCTCTTCATCAAGAAACTCTACCAGGCGGTGTCTTGCGCGCATCCGCTCGTTGCATTGCACTATTACTGTCTAATTGTACATTACGCAGCGCCGAATCGAGAAAGTGCAAAAGACTAAGTAGGCCGGACGAGTATGAACGGGTTGAGAGCGGGTACAACTTATCGCAGTCTTCACGCAACATCAATCGTTTACGAACGGCGGCCCTGTCGCGCGCTCAAGTTTCGTCGCTCGAAAACATGCTGAAGAATTCTTCAACGGATGCGATTGGAACCGCGCCAACCGCCATATTCTCGTCGACGTGCGAGCGCTGAGCCATCCCAACGAGCGCGGTTGTGACGCCGGGAGTCGAGCGCACGAACTGAATCGCCCGCTGAGCGTCGGTGCTCAACCCTTTCAATGCTTCACCGACGAACGGCGGAAGGTGTTGACTCAGCTTCGCCTGCAACATCGACGCGCTGCACATAACCGTGACGCCAAGCCGAGCGGCGGCCATCAAGAGTGAAAGTTGCTCGCCCTCAACAAGCTGATTCGCGTTTGTTAGCGCTTCGGGCATTGCGAGGTTGTAAGGCAACTGAATAGCTCTGAAGTGATGCTCTTCGCCTCCCGCCTCGCGGGCGATCGCCACCATCTCTGCGAGCGACAGGTACCCGCCCGACCCCTGCTGCTGTCGATACCCATTCCATGTAGCCGTGCCATACGAGCCGATGCGTCCGTCCACGGCCGCGCGCTCGAGGACTTCAAAAGCGGCACGCACTCGCTTGTTGAACTCATCGCGCGAGACCGCTTCGAGCTGGGACTCCGGATTGTGAATGTAATAGATGTCGATCGTCTCGAGGCCGAGGTTTTCAAGACTGCGAGCGAGTTGGTCTTCAAGATAGCGCGGCGTCATGCAGTGGCTGCCGCCAACGATTTCCTCCGCTTGCGCAAGACCCTTGTTGACGACATTCTCGAGGACCCAGGCTCGAGGGTCGCGCGGCGGTTCGTCTTCGAAAGGAAAGAACCCGCCCTTTGTCGCTACAACGATCTCGTCGCGCGAGGCTTTGCCTGCTTCGAACTGGTCTTTGAGCGCGGCGCCTATCGCCCGCTCGCTGCGCTGGAAGCGATAGTTGATGGCCGAGTCGATGACGTTGCAGCCCAGACCGATCGCGCGCTTGATAGCCTCTTGATAGCTTCGATCCGTGTGCTCGTCCCAGTGACCGAGATACGTGCCGAGCCCTATCGAAGAAACGAGCAAGCCATCCCGTTCGTGGAAGTGACCTTTAGCGACCGTCGAATTCATCCGCTGGGCGTATCGTCGTGTTCCCATTGGAGTAGCTTTGCTCATGTCGCTTTCTTCATCCTCAGTGGCCGAGATTCTAACAGAGAGACGTTGACATTGAACACGCGAAGGCGCTTGCCGGCAGTTCGCTCCTGCGAGCTTTGCGGACCTTAGCGATCTTTGCGCGAACCTGTTAGTGCTTCTCGCCGATGAACGCAGGACCTGAACGCATATTGGCTTTGGTGGGATTCGCGGGAGACCATAGGCGTGCTAGAATGCCAACATCCTGGGAGGTTCATAATGAGTGGCGTCGTAGCAGAACTCCAACCGCGCGAAACAGGGCTCACTCTGCATTTGAGTCCTGCCGTTGAGTTGACCGACCAGCAGTTCTTCGAATTGTGTCAGCTCAACAGCGATCTCCGGCTGGAGCGTACTGCGGAAGGGGACATCGTAGTTATGCCGCCTGCCGGGGGAGAAACGAGTAACCGCAATCTCGGAATATCAGTTCAGCTCTATAATTGGACGAAGCGAGACGGGACCGGGACTGCCTTTGAATCCTCGGCCGGTTTCAAGCTCCCAAATGGAGCGGATCGTTCTCCGGATGCTGCGTGGGTGTCGCACGAGCGTCTGGCTCAACTGACCCCGGAAGAGAAGCGCAAGTTCATTCCGCTGTGTCCCGACTTCGTGATTGAGTTGCTTTCTCCATCGGATTCACTCGCGGCCACGAAAGCGAAGATGGCCGAGTATATCGAGAATGGCGCGCGCCTGGGATTCTTGATTCACCCCGACGCTAGACGCGTGTATGTCTATCGTCCAGGAGTACCGATCGAAGAGTTGAAGAATGTGAATGAGGTGTCGGCCGACCCAGAGCTGCCCGGCTTCACACTCGAGCTAGCCGATGTCTGGGAGCCGAACATCTAGCGGATCAGTTCCTTCGCCTTCTCTACAATTCGCTTCTCACTATCAAACGCAAGCAGCTTGATCGCATCGCTGATCTCGACCCAGCGCGCTTCGTTTACTTCGTCGTCGTGGCCGCTGACATCGCCCGACTTGTAGCGAAGCAGGTAGAAATAGACAAACTTGTGATAGCGGACCCGCCCGCCTTTCTCTTTCGCGAAATACCAGTACTCGACCTTATCGATGCGGTCGACGACTTCGGTATCGGCACCTGCTTCTTCGCGGACTTCGCGAACGGCGGCGTCTTCGGTTGATTCGTTCTTATCGACAACCCCCTTCGGCAACTGCCAGCGGTTGTCTCGGCCGACTGAGATGAGCGCGACTTCGAGTTTTCCGCCTTGCTTGCGGAACGCGACACCGCCCGCGGAGATTTGCAGCTTGGTTGGGACCTTGCTCACGGAGTTAACACTACCGGCTGTCCTTTGGGGCTGGCCCTCATTGAGACCAGAGAGCTTGATGGGGGAGCGGCGACAAAGGGTAGCCCATACAACCGACTCGCTTCATCTCTTTTCGGGGGCGACGAGCGACTGGATCTCGAGCATCCGCGGGAGCACCGTGCGCCAGGCGGATTCAACTTCTGCTACGCGTCGATCGACTGCGCGCTCGCCGTTTACATCTATCACCAATCGCTCGCCTCCGGTGCGCCCGATCACCGCGGCCGCGACGTCGTGCTCCCGAGCCAGCCTCACGATCTGATCGACGTTGCTTTGCGCAGCCGACAACACGATGCGCGAAGGCGTCTCGGCAAACAACAATGCGGCCGCCGACAGCTCGCCTTCGAGGTCCACTTCACAGCCAACCGCGTCTCGACCATAGGTTGAGAAGCAGCTCTCGGCAATCGTTACCGCAAGCCCTCCATCCGAACAATCGTGAGCCGACTCGACAAGCCCAGCCCGAATGATCTTCAAACAAGCTTCATGGACCCGCTGCTCGAGTTCCAGGTCGAGCTGAGGCAAGCTGCCCTCGAGACGTCCAAGCATCGCCGCCGCGTAGCAGCTCGCTCCCAGATCGTTCGCGGTCTCACCAAGCAGGATAACCGCGCGGCCTTCTTGCTTGAACCATTGAGTGGTGATGTGACGCGAGTCTTCAACCACGCCGACCATCCCGATCACCGGCGTCGGATAAATTCCGCGGCCATCCGTCTCGTTGTAGAAGCTGACGTTGCCGCCCGTCACCGGCGTGCCGAACATTTCGCAAGCTTCGGCCATCCCATCGATCACTTCGCTGAATTGCCACATTACTTCGGGCCGCTCGGGCGAGCCGAAGTTCAAACAGTTCGTCAGCGCTAGCGGGCGCGCGCCGCTGGCGACAAGATTTCTGCACGCCTCCGCGACGACCAGCCTCGCACCTGCTCGCGGATCAACCTGACAGTAGCGCGCGTTCGAGTCCAAAGTCATTGCGAGCCCCCGCCGCTTCTCCTTAATCCGTATCACCGCCGCATCCGAGCCCGGCAGCACCACCGTGTTCGTTCGCACCATGTGATCGTATTGTCGATAGACCCATTCCTTCGCCGCGATTGGCGGCTGCGCGATGATGCGCATGAAGGTCGAGCCCAATTCTGCTGTAGACGATTCGACCTGGGTGACTTCAATTGGAGCGGCTGCGTCGGGTCTCTTCATCGGCCGGTGATAGACGGGCGCCTCGTCGGTCAGCGCTGAGTTGGGAATATCCGCAACTGTCCGCCCGCTGTGCTTCACTCTTAAGTGGCCATCATCGGTAACGTGACCGATGACCACCGCGTCAAGCTCCCATTTCTTGAAAATGTCGACGACTTCGCGCTCGCGGCCGGCTGCGGCGACGATCAGCATGCGCTCCTGCGACTCCGAAAGCATGATCTCGTAGGGCGTCATCCCCGTCTCGCGCTGCGGCACATGTTCGATGTCGATTTCGACGCCGTTGCCGGCGCGCGAGCCCATCTCACACGATGAGCTGGTCAAACCTGCCGCGCCCATATCTTGAATGCCGACGATCGCGCCCGCGCGCATCGCTTCAAGACAGGCTTCGAGTAACAGTTTCTCAAGGAACGGATCGCCGACTTGAACCGTCGGCCGCTTCGATTGAGCTTCTTCGCCGAACTCTTCGGAAGCCATCGTCGCGCCATGTATGCCGTCACGCCCGGTTTTGGCCCCGACGTAGATGACCGGATTGCCAACCCCCTCCGCGCGGCCATAGAAAATGTGGTCCTTGCGCATGATCCCGAGCGTGAACGCGTTCACCAGTGGATTGCGCGAATAGCACTCGGCAAATCCGACCTCGCCGCCGATAGTCGGGACGCCGAACGCGTTGCCGTAGTCCCCCACGCCTTTTACGACTCCAGCCATAATCGCTCGGTTGCGCGCAATCACCGAGCGCTCTTCAGCCGAAGCATCTTCGCCCGCGGCGAGCGGGCCAAAGTGCAATGAGTTCATTGCCGCAAGCGGCCGCGCGCCCATAGTGAACACATCGCGAAGTATCCCGCCGACGCCTGTTGCCGCTCCCTGATAAGGCTCGATGAACGAAGGATGATTGTGCGATTCGATCTTGAACGCGGCCGCCAGCCCTCCGCCGATATCGACAACGCCGGCGTTTTCGCCCGGGCCCTGGAGCACGCATTCGCCCTTCGTCGGTAGCCGCCGGAGATGGACCTTCGATGATTTGTACGAGCAGTGCTCTGACCACATAACCGAGAAGACGCCAAGCTCGGTATAGCTGGGCTCGCGACCCAGGAGTTCTACTATTCGGTTGTACTCTTCTTCGGTGAGTCCGTGGCTTTGAATGAGTTCGGGAGTGATAACAGGTTCGCTCATAAGGTGGTACGTGTTTGTAGAACGGATGGAAATGGTTGACCGATATGCTACCCGACTGGGTCAGCCTCTATCAAGCGGCACGGGAACTCAGCGCTTGTTCAACGCGCAGATCTACTTCAACTTTGCTTGGTCGAGGGACTACCTGGTGACGGGTCGGGTCGTGACGGGCTCAGCGAAAGCGCCGCCGGTGAACTGCAGGAGGCTGAACGGAGGGCGGCGCACGCCAGGCAACGCGCCGATGGAGAGTTGGGTCAGGGAGGGCGGCTCCTTATTTGGACTGCGCCGCCCTCTAGCGACGACGTCCTTCGACTACAAATCGGCGGCGCTTTGTATTCCGCCGTCTGCGTTGCCAGCAATCCAAAGCGCCGCCGAGAGGAATAGCCCGGGTCGAGGGCGGCGCAGTCCAGATAGCGTGCTGACGGAGAGAAAAGTTGGTTGAGGGCGGCTGCTCATTTGGACTGCGCCCGCCCTCTAGCGGCGACGTGCTTCGACTACAAACCAGCGGCGCTTTGTATTCCGCCATCTGCGTTGCCAGCAAATCCAAAGCGCCGCCGATAACTAGTTAGAGGAATAGCCTGGTCGAGGGCGGCGCAGTCCAAATAGCGTGCCGCAGGAGAAAAAAGTTGGTTGAGGGCGGCGCAGTCCACATAGGACTTAAGACGCCTTCGCAAGCTCGGCCAGCGTGTCCGCAAGCGAGTAAAAAATAATCCGCCCGTCGCTGCTTCCCAATAGCTGCTCGCTTGCGCGCTCGGGGTGAGGCATCATCCCCAACACATTCCGCTCGCGATTGCATATCCCGGCAATGTTATCGAGCGAGCCGTTCGGATTTGCATCAGCCGCCAGATTCCCATTCGCATCCGAATAGCGGAAGATGATCCGGTTTTCGCGGTGCAGCTCGGCGAGGGTATCGGCGTCGCAGAAATAATTTCCATCGCCGTGCGCGATCGGGACCGAGAGCACTTGCCCGCGCTGGCAGCGATTCGTGAACGGCGTGTCGGTCGCTTCGACGCGAATGTTGACGTGCTCGCAGATGAACTTGAGGTTCTTGTTTCTCAGCAACGCACCCGGCAACAAGCCGGCCTCGCACAGGATCTGAAACCCATTGCAGATTCCCATCACCAGCCCGCCGCGCGAGGCGAACTCTTTGACCGCGCCCATCACCGGACTGAAGCGCGCGATGGCTCCGGTCCTGAGATAATCTCCGTAAGAGAAGCCGCCCGGCAGTATTACTGCATCGCAGTCGGCGACCGAGTTCTGTCGATGCCAGATGAAATCAACGGGCTGGCCGATTACTTTACTGATTACGTGGTAGGTGTCATGGTCGCAGTTTGAACCCGGGAACATCACTACGCCGAATTTCATTTACTCCTCCGATTCAGGGGCTAGCGGTTTTGGGATTGCCGCGCCGGGGGTTCGTAAGCGGAATTATCTCACGATCAAGAATCGGAATCTAGCTCGACCAGATAGTCTTCGATGATCGGGTTGGCGAGAACATCCCTGGCCATGCGCTCGATTTCGGCGCGGGCTTCTTCGGGGGAGAACGAGTCGTCGATAGTGACGACGAAATACTTGCCTTGGCGGACGTCTTGAATCCCGCGGTAACCGATCGTCTCAACCGCGTGATGAATCGCCTTGCCCTGAGGGTCAAGCACGGAAGGTTTGAGTGTGACGTAGATCTTGGCTTTCATAATCAGAGGTCAGAAGTCAGAAGTCAAAGGTCAGAAGTCAGAGGGTCTGACCTCTGATCTCTGACTTCTGACCTCTGTCATTCTTCAAACACTCGCGCGAATATCTTATCAACGTTGCGGAGCTGTTTGCTTAGATCGAACAGCGCGTCAAGTTCTTCGCGCGAGAGCTTGTCCGTTACGCGATTATCGTTCATTACCAGATCGTGGAAATTCGCGCCCTCATCCCAAACCCTCATTGCAAGCGGCTGGATGATCGCATAAGCGTCTTCGCGTGACACTCCCTTGCGTGTCAACTCCAGCAACAACTGTCCGCTTGCAGTCACGCCCCCAAGCGATTCCAGGTTAGCGCGCATGCGGCGCGGATAAACCGCCAGGCCGTCGATCAACCACTCGGTCTTGTTGATCAAGTAGTCGGTAAGGATGCACGAATCTGGCAGGATCACTCGCTCGACCGACGAGTGCGAGATATCACGCTCATGCCACAGCGCGATGTTCTCGAATGCCGCCTGCGAGTTTGCTCGAACAACTCGCGCGAGCCCACATATCTGTTCGGAGGTGACCGGGTTGCGCTTGTGCGGCATCGCCGATGAGCCCTTTTGCCCGGCCGCGAACGGCTCTTCCACTTCGCGGACTTCGGTGCGCTGGAGGTGACGCACCTCGAGCGCGGTCTTTTCCATCGACGACGCGATGATCGCGAGAGTCGCGACGAATTCAGCGTAACGGTCGCGCTGAATTATCTGAGTCGAGATTGGCGCGTGCTTCAACGCGAGTTTCGCGCATACTCTCTCTTCGACTTCGGGATCCAGATGAGCGAACGTCCCGACCGCGCCCGAAAGCTTGCCGTAGCTGATCGCTTCACGCGCGTGTCGCAGCCGCTCTTTGTTCCGTTCGTTCTCGGCGTAATAAACCGCAAGCACCAGACCGAACGTCGTGGGCTCGGCGTGAACGCCGTGGGTGCGCCCCATCATCGTAGTGTGCTTGTGCTCGATCGCGCGACGCTTCAGCACGATGCCCAGCCGGTCCAGGTCTTCCAACAACAGCGTCGCCGCGTCGCGCATCAACAAGGCGTTTGCTGTATCGACTACGTCGGACGACGTGAGGCCGTAGTGAACCCAGCGCGATTCGGGGCCGATGCTTTCAGCGAGCGCAGTGGTGAATGCGATCACGTCGTGGCGGGTGGCGCGCTCGATCTCATTGATGCGCTCGACAGAGAAGCTCGCCGTGCGTTTTATCTTATCGACGGCGTCGCGCGGAATCGTGCCCATGTCGGCGTGGACTTCGCAGACAGCGATCTCGACGTCGAGCCACTTCTGAAATCTGTTTTCGTCTGTCCAAATCGCGCCCATCTCGGGGAGCGTGTAGCGTTCAATCATAATCAGGTCGGGGGTTGGGGGGTAGGGGTCGGGGTCGCAACCAGGCCCCAAACCCCAAACCCAAAACACCCCCTAAAAAATTTAAAACAAAAAAAAAAACCCAAAGCCCCCCCGGAACACAAAACAAAATAAGATCACGGAAAACAAAAAA